>CAYXPO010000645.1:0-3243 GCA_964466925.1 uncultured Nitrospirales bacterium | reverse complement strand
TCCCGACACCTTGATTCGTCCGCCGGGCGCCCGCAAGGAACGCGAATTTTTGCAGCGGTGCTTGTCATGCGGCGTGTGCATGCGCGCCTGCCCGACCAATGCCTTGCAGCCCACGGCCCTCGAAGCGGGCCTGGAAGGATTGTGGACCCCGAAGCTCGTGGCCAAGATCGGCTACTGCCATTATGAATGCAACCTGTGCGGGCAGGTCTGCCCCACGGAAGCCATTCAGAAACTGCCCTTGGACCAGAAACGGCTGACGAAAATCGGCTTGGCCACCTTCGACACCAGCCGCTGCCTTCCGCACAATTACGGCCGCGAATGCCTCGTGTGCGAGGAACACTGCCCGGTTCCCAAGAAGGCCATCTACCTCATCCCGCAGGAGAAAAAACTGCGCGACGGTTCCGTGCGGACCATCAAAGTGCCCTACGTCGATCCAGACTTGTGCATCGGCTGCGGCCTGTGCGAATGGTCCTGCGTGTTCCAGGACCGCGCCGCCATCCGCGTCACCTGCGCCAACGAATCCCGCAACGAAAGCAACCAGCCCATCCTCCCCGGCGCCTCGGGAATGGCCGGCGGCTCCGGCGACGCCTACGGGGGGTGAAGTGCTGCCGCAGTAAGGGGCGCTATTTTTGATCCACAAGCCACACGCCGCGCGGCAAGGTACTCTTGACCGCGCCTGTTCTTTTTCAAGGCGTGTTCGTTGCCGGCCTGCAGCAGGATGTATTTGATTTTGTCAGCGCGAGAGCGCCTGATATTTCTTTTTGGGTCCAATGGCGAGGTTGCGGACTTCGCCGATGTTGTCCACGAGCTTTTTCACGGCGGCGGCGACCACATCGAGGTCTTTTTTGGGGTTCATCAGCATGACGTGATGCACGGCCACGCCGGAGGCCTGATTGGCGTCGGTGCAGACGGGCAGTTTGAAGCGCGCGGGGTTAATCGCCTTCCAATAGGCCGCATCGAGCTTGTGGCGGACCTTTGTCAGCGGTTTGTAGAGGCCGCAACTGTTCAACGGGTCGTAGGGGATTTCAAAGGCGTCGCCGGTGCCCAATTCCGCGTTGAGCGCGGCGCAGAACTGCGCGTTGTTGATTTTTAACGCCTTCGTGTCCAGCCGCCATGTGAAATTGAAGTAGCTTTGCTGGGTGACTTCCTTCCGGCGGCGCATGGGGAGAATGCCGGGGATTTGCGCGAGTTGCGCGTTGAGATACTGCGCGTTTTCGTCCCGCAGTTTCACTTGCTGGTCCAAGCGGCTCAGGCCGCCGAGCAACAAGGCCGCCTGCCATTCCGTCAGCCGGTAATTGCCCGACTGGAGGGCGGTTTCCATGCCCACTTTCTTGTTCAGGCCGAACACGGGCGGCTCGGCGGAGTAAGAACGCCCGCAATTCCGCAGACTGTAAATTTTGTAAAAGAGTTCCTTGGTCTTGCACATGTTGAAACCGCCCTCGCCGGAGGACAGCACCTTGGATTCCTGGAAACTCCATGAACTGACGTCGCCCATCGAGCCCACGCCCTGCCCTTTCCAAAACGAGCCGTGCTGGTGCGCACAGTCCTCGATCAGGTAGAGGTTGTGCTTCTTGCAGAGTTTCATCAGGCGCGTCATGTCGGTCATGCCGCCGTAGAGATGCACCACGATGACCGCTTTCGTCTTGCGCGTGATGGCCGCTTCGGCCGCGTCGAGGTCCAGGTTCCATGTGTCCGGTTCGATGTCCACCAGGATTGGCACGGCGTTCACATCCACACAGGCGGCGGCGGTGGCCTGCCAGGTCATGCCCGGCACGATCACTTCGTCATACGCGCCGATGCCCAGGGCCTCCAGGGCCATTTGGATGCCGACCGTGCCGTTCGCGCAGCACAAGCCGAACTTCGCGCCCTGGTATTTCGTGAAGGCCTCGGCGAATTTCCATTCCACCGGCCCGTCATACGACCACCGGTTCGACCGCGTGACCTTCGCCACCAGTTCCACGTCTTTTTCATCGCTGATGGGCCACTTCGCCCATTTCTTGCTTTTCGCGCAGAGCGGTTTCCCGCCGTTGATGGCCAGTGCCGCCATGATTCATTCTCCTCGTTTTTTACCACAAACCAAACTCAAAAAAGGCAAAATCCCATATTGTGCCGTTCGTGGCAAGAATCCATCTTTTGTTTTTAACGGTGACCGTCACCTTTTGATTTTTGCCACGAAACACCTGGTGCGGCATAACCGCAGCCAACTTTCCTTGGGGATATAGGGTATCGAGTTTCGGGTGGCGGGTCAACTAAAGAATTTGCCGGTATTCGCCCCGGCATGGCCGGAAATCTCCCAATGCAGGCCAGACCGGGAATTCGGCGCCCTCACGTACGACAAATTACGCGCCGGAATTGCGGAAGATGCTGTCCAAGGCGTTGCGCAGGTATTGTTCATCGGTGAGGCCGGACGTTGCCTCTTCCGGAAATGCAACCAGGGTTTTGACATGTGCCGCCATTTCCGCGTAAAGCGTAAGCCGGGCCTCCGGCTCCAATTCGCCGCGCCGCATCAGGGCCTGCACCAGCAGGGTGGTTTCCATGGGGGATACCCGCTGCCGCAGACGCGCTTCCAGATGCGGATACTCACGAAACGAATTGTATTTGTCCGGGAGAAGCTGTTGCAGGCCGGGCTGACACGGTGCGGGCGTGTACACGACCACGGTGTTGGCAGCCAGATCGCCGAGGCGTTGCGCGTGGCGGCTGAACAACAGGGCCGCGCCGCCCACGAGGTACAGCATCGGCAGCATGTCCACGGTGCGCATCAGATTGCGCACCACGATCTGGCTGAATTGAAGGCGCAGCCCCTGGGCGTCCATGACGCGGAGTTTCATCATGTATTTTCCGAGGGTCTGACCGCGCCACCACCACTCCAACAAAATGTTATAGCCTGTATTCACAATGAAGAAGGCCAGAATGGACAGCGCTACGCCGAGATCCCCGGAAAGGACTTGCACCGCGGCAAGCGCGGTGAACAGCAGCATTGCCGCCACCAGCGTGATGCCGAAATCAATCCCCCACGCCAGAAAGCGGGTGCCGGGCCCCGCCAAGAGCAGGGTGAACTCAATACCCTCTGGAGTACGAATGGTCAACGGGACATGGCGGGGTTCAATCATGGGGAACCGCCTTTCGCGCAACGCCCCCCCCGCGCGTTTTTCCCGAACCCAATAAAAAAGCAAACAACAAGACAAGCTGAAGGCCGCCAAAGGCAATTTTTAAGGCATACGGGATCACCGGCGCATGATATTG
>CAYXPO010000644.1:0-3244 GCA_964466925.1 uncultured Nitrospirales bacterium | reverse complement strand
TTGACATCGTATGTCTCCGGTATTTCAACGTCTTTGGACCCTGTCAAAATCCCGCTTCGGAATATGCCGCGGTCATCCCAAAATTCCTGACGTGCATGATGCGAGGCATATCCCCCACGATTTTCGGTGACGGCTTGCAGGCGCGCGATTTCACCTACGTGGACAACGTTGTTGAAGCCAATCTCAAGGTCATGTCGCTTCCCGGGCGGATATCCGGCATCTTTAATGTCGCCTGCGGGGCGTCCATGACGCTTCTCGAACTGGTTCAGGCCATGAACCGTGTATTGGGGACGAATATGGAACCGGTGTTTTCCGCACCGCGCGCGGGGGACATCCGGCAATCGTGGGCGGACATCACCCGGGCACAACAGGCGCTCGGCTATGCCCCCGTCATGACGGTGCCGGAGGGATTGAAAAAAACGTCGGAGTGGCTTGCGGCGCACCAGGGACGGTAACCGCCGCCAACAAAAAGAAAACGCCATTGCAATGGGAGTTGTAATGGCGCCACTCATAAAGGACAGTACTGGGACCAGCGATATGGAGGGGATGTTGGGACGGACACCCCATCGTTGGTTTCCCGTTTCAACTGTTGGACCTCCGTGTCCTGACCGCCTCGACCTCCTTGTCTTGGCTTGCAATAGGTGTATCGGCGGGTGCCTCAAAAATCTTGAGCGAAAAAAATAAAGGATGTTCGTTCCGGCGGGCGGTACGATGCCGCGGCGCGGAAGCGCGGAAACGCCCTGAAGGAGGGGGCCGGAATGAATTTCGTTGCAAAAGGAAGGAACATTGGTGGATAGTAATGCGCAGGTTTCTTTAACAGAGTGCTTTTGCGCCGTGCCAGCCGCAACCATTGTCAGGAAAACGCCATGCCTGTAAGTTCATCCATACATATTACGCAGTGTCTGGCCAGAATACGTACGTTGGGGCCGAAATCCGTTTTGGATGTCGGCTGCGGGTTTGGACTGTGGGGCTTCCTGTGCCGGATGCACCTGGATGTGTGGGATGGCCGCATCCACCCCGGGCAATGGCGGACCCGCATTGATGGGATCGAACTCTTTGAACCGTATATTCAGGCGCATCAGCGCGCCTTGTACTCCAATCTCATGATAGCCGACATCCGGGACGTGGTGGACACGCTGGAGGATTATGAATTGATTATCGCGGGCGACGTTATCGAGCATCTCGATAAAACGGCGGGGGAGGCGGTGTTGGAAAAACTGTATGCCCGGGCCGCCCGCGCGCTCCTGGTCAACATCCCCATCGGCCCCGGCTGGGACCACCCCGAACAGTACGGGAACCCCGGCGAACTGCACCGCAGCCAATGGGAATGTTCCGATTTCACGCACTATCCGTGTGAAATCACCTTGGCGCGGTTTGAGTTTGGCGATTATGGGACGTTTTATTGTCCCAAGGACCTCCCGGCCTCCGGCCATGCACAAAGCTGGCGCACCGCCGCCGAATGGGCCGAGTCGCGGGGAAATCTCCAGGAAGCCCTGATCTGCGCGCGCCATGCCCATCACCTCGAGCCTGGAGACGCCGGCACCGCCCTGTTGCTGGCGGACCTCGCCCTCAAACAGGACCTGAAAGGGGAGGCCGTCGAGGTTCTGCAAGCGCTTTTGGAATCCCAACCGGACAACCCTTCCACCCGGTATTTGCTCGCCCATGTTCTGTACATGGCCCATCGTCCCGTGGAGGCCTGCCAGGAAGTGATGAAACTCCTTGCCGCGCCGGAGGTGGACCCCGCCATCCGCGAAAAAACCCGCCAGCTTGCCGGACACCTCGGCATACAGGGCGGGGACACACTGGAATGGCGCTGACGCATGTCCGGCAGTGAACCTCCAGAAGTGAATGCGGGCAAATCCAACGGCGCTCCCCGGGGGGACGGCACCCCGGTCTTGCAACGCATGGCGGAAGCGCACCGGTTTGGCAGGCATGACCGCATCCTCTGCTACGGCTGCGGTTCCGGCGAGGAAGTGCGCTGGTTCCGGGCGCGGAAATACAATGCGACGGGATATGATCCCCATCCGCCCTTCGGATTCTCCGAACTGCCCAAGGGTAAATTCGAGTATGTATTTCTGATCCACTGTATGGCCGGCCTGAAAACCACGGAAAACCGCCGCGCCGTCCTTGCGCGCGCCGCCCATTATGTCCGGCCTGGGGGACATCTTGTTATTGTGACCCGAAACGGGCCGCGTCTGGCGGCGGAAGAGGGCCTGAACGGCCCAGCGGGCGCCGTCGCTTATTTTCAACGGCTGCTCGACGGCTGCCGGATGGAGGCCGCTGTTACCCCCGGTTTTGCAACCGCTGATCCATCCCTGTGCCTGATGTTCCGAAAAGGGGGTGTGTATCAGCCGCGCCTGCCCATGGTGTGGATTGACACCCCGGACGCCCTCCGGGAAGCCGCCCGGCGGCTGAACGCCGAACCGCGGCTCGCCCTGGATGTCGAAACCACGTTGGGCGAGCCGAAAACAATCTGCACCATTCAACTCGGCGCTCCCGAAGCCACCTATATCATTGATGCGCTCGCCTTTCAGGACTTGCGGCCGGTAAAAGAACTTATGGAAAATCCCCGCATTGAAAAACTGATCCACAACGCCCAATTCGAAACACGGATGTTCGCCCAATACGGCATTCGCATCCACCCTGTTTACGACACCCTCATCGTATCCCGGAAAAAACACCGGAAGGGCGCCGAAGGCGGGCATAAACTTGACGACGTGTGCGAACGCGAACTGGGCATCTATCTCGACAAATCCCTGCAAACGTCCGATTGGACCCGGCGGCCCCTGAGCCCGGAACAGCTCGCCTACGCCGCCGTGGACGCGGAAGTGCTGCTGGCGCTCCACCGCGCCTTCGAACCGCCCGCCCCCCCGGAAACGTTGCCGTTGTTTTAACGCGGTTCAGCAAGCCAAGCCCGAACGTTCTTCAAACAACGGCCCTTAGGCGAGTTCGAAATAGCGTTTGAGTTCCCAATCGGTCACGGCGCGCTCGAACTGGCGCCATTCCCAAACGCGCGTGCGCGCGAAATGGTCCACAAATTCCGCGCCGAGCAGGTTTCTTGCCAATTCGGACTGCGCGAAGCGTTGGGTGGCCTCGCTCAAGTTTTTCGCCAGCCGGGGCGCGTTCTGGGCATAGGCATTGCCCGAAATGGGCGCCGGCAACGCGAGCTTGTGTTCGATGCCGTAGAGGCCGCTGGCCAACAGCGCCGCCAGCGCCCGATAGGGATTGATGTCCGCGCCGGGCA
>CAYXPO010000643.1:789-3248 GCA_964466925.1 uncultured Nitrospirales bacterium | reverse complement strand
TTATCGTGTGCAAATTTTACGTGCCTACGGAGGATGAACCACCGGATTATGGAGTGCGGGAGCTTGCTCCCGCTTTCGGCGAAATGTTCCTCCATGAAAGGCCGAACACACGCCAAGGGAAAAGCGGGAGCACGCTCCCGCACACCAAAGAGGGGTGTTTGCCCGATTAAATGTGCCCGTGGGATTTGAGGAGCTTGTATTCGATACTGTCGAGCAGGGCGATATAGGAGGCGGTGATGATATTTTCAGAAACACCGACGGTGTTCCATTTGGCGCCGCCTTTGTCGCTGGATTCGATGAGCACGCGGGTGAGGGCGCTGGTGGCGAGTTTCCCGTCAATGATGCGCACCTTGTAGTCTTCGAGATGCACTTCGTGGAGTTTGGGATACTCGGGTTCCAGGGCCTTGCGCATGGCGTTGTTCAGGGCGTCCACGGGGCCATGGCCTTCGGCGACAGTGTGCATGATGGTGCCGCTGGGCATTTGGATTTTGACGGTGGCCTCGGAAACGCCGGGCTGATCAAAACGGAATTGATTGACGTGGGCATGGAAACTTAGGGTGGTGAAAAATTTGCGGTAGCGGCCGGTGGCCTTGCGCATGATGAGTTCGAGGGAGGCGTCCGCCCCTTCAAACTCATAACCTTCGCTTTCAAGCCGTTTGATCTTGCCGAGGATTAGGCGGGTTTCCGGGGTGTCTTTATCGAGGGCGATGCCGAACTCGGACGCCTTGCGCAGCAGGCTCGAGCGGCCCGCCATTTCACTCACGGTGATGTGCGTGGTGTTCCCGACGGACGAAGGATCGATATGTTCGTAGCTGGCCTTGACCTTGATGACGGCGTCGGCGTGCATGCCGGCCTTGTGCGTGAAGGCGTCGCGGCCCACATACGGTTCGTGGTCGCGAGGGGTCATGTTGGCCAGTTCGGAAATCAGATGGGAGGTCTGCGTGAGGCGCGCCAGTTGGCCGGGGCTGGTGACCTTGTAGCCCATCTTGAGCTGCAGATTGGGAATGACCGTGCACAAATTCGCGTTGCCCGTGCGCTCGCCATAGCCGTTGATGGTGCCCTGCACATGCCGCGCGCCCGCATGCACCGCCGCCAGGGAATTGGCCGCGGCGCACCCGGAATCGTTGTGCGTGTGAATGCCGATCACGGTCTTGGGGAATTGCGCGCACACCGCGCGGGTGATGGTTTCGATCTGGTGGGGAACATGCCCGCCGTTGGTGTCGCACAGTGCGAGCAGTTCCGCGCCATGTTCGTGCGCGCAGGTCAATACTTTCATCGCGTAGGCGGGATCGTGGTCATACCCGTCGAAAAAATGCTCGGCGTCCACAATGACCTTGCGGTCCCGTTTTTTCAAGAAGGTAATGGTTTCCCGAATGAGTTTCAGGTTGGTTTCGAGGCTCACCCCGAGCACTTCCTGCGCATGCAGGGGCGACGACTTGGCGAAGATGGTCACGTATTCCGTTTCCGCGTCCAGGAGCGCGCGCAGGTTGCCATCGTCCTCGGCGGGCGTGCGCGGATGGCGCGTGCTGCCGAACGCCACCATTTTCGCGTACTTCAGGCGCAGCGATTTGGCGCGGCGGAACAGGTCCACCGCCTTGGGATTGGACGCGGGCTGGCCGCCCTCGATGTAGTGAACGCCGAGCGCATCCAATTCCGTCACCACGGTCAGTTGATCGTCCTGGGAAAACTTCACGCCCGGCCCTTGCGCGCCGTCGCGCAAGGTGGTGTCGTAGATTTCAATCCGGTTTGGCATGCACGTAGTCAACCTTGTTAAAAGTGGAGCGATGCCTCGCGCAGCATGCGCCGCACCAGCTCGTAGCCTTCGGGAATCAGAATGCCCGATTGCGCGGCATCCTGTTCGGTGTACCGCGCAAACCCGTTGTGCGGCACACCCGCGCCACACAGGGCGAAGGGCATTTCGCCGCCCGCGTGGGTCATGGTCTTAATCGCGGTGATATGGTCCGGGGCGATCAGCAGGCGCGTATCCGGATGCTGTTCGAGATACGCCATCGCCGGGGCCACAATGCGCGTGTCAAAATCTTCTATCGCCTGAATCTTCAAATCCGCGCGGCCTTGATGCGCCGTCTCGTCCGGCGCTTCCACATGCACATACACAAAGTCATGCCGGTTCAACGCATCGAGCGCGGCGTTGATTTTCCCTTCGTAATTCGTATCGAGCCAGCCGGTCGCACCGGGGACATTCAACACCTCAAGCCCCGCAAGCACGCCGATGCCTTTCACCAAATCCACCGCCGACACCACCGCGCCGGACAAGCCGTTCTTCGACCTGCTGCCGGAGGACAAAAAACAACTGGCGTGGAACGGTCCGGAAGAGGCGCTGAGGGAAACCGAAAACACGCAGCCGATTATGACGGCCTTCGGTCTGGGGGTCTGGTCCTGTTTTCGGGAACAGGGCCTCCGGCCGGACTGCGCCGCCGGTCTGAGTCTGGGAGAGTACT
>CAYXPO010000643.1:0-779 GCA_964466925.1 uncultured Nitrospirales bacterium | reverse complement strand
GGGCGCTTTACCCTGGCCCCACAACCAGATGGACGTCGCGGGAAGTTTATCCGCGGCCATGCGCTTTTGGTTCACGGCGTGCGCGGGCAGACATTCCCGCGAGCGCGCCATCATGGCGCGGACGAGCGATTCGGCGCCGCCTTTGGGCAAATGCGGTTCCCACGCTTGCGTGGTGATGTTGTGCGGCGGCGTGCAATCCACCGCGGCCAGCGCCTCCGTGGAGAGGCCGTCCACGGCCTGCACCACCGCCAAGTGCCGGTAACTCACGCCGGGATAAAACGTCACCGGGAACTCCTTCGCCAGCGTTTCGTTCAACGTGACAATGATCGCCGCGCCTTCCTCGCTGGAAATGTGTCCCGAGGTAAAATCCTTCATCACGCCGTCCTGCAATGTCACCAGGTTGCAGCGGAACGCCACTTCATCCTCGCGAAGGGTAATCCCCATGTTGGCAGCTTCGATGGGGGCGCGGCCGCAAAAACACAAGCGGGGATTGTAGCCAAAACAAGAAAGGTTCCCGATATCGCTGCCCGCCGCCAAACCTTCCGGAATCGGACGGAACTGTCCCAACACACCCAACTGGACCGCGCGGTCCATCGCCGGGGTCTGGGCCACTTGCAGCGGGGTGCGGCCCTCGTATTGCGGGAGCGGCCAATCCGCCATGCCGTCGCCTAATAAAATGATGTACTTCACGGGATAACTCCAACGCGGGATGTGTTATACTAAACGGGTAAAAAATAACATTCTAACCATTAGGAAGTCAAACGCCTCCGCCGTCTTGG
>CAYXPO010000642.1:0-3249 GCA_964466925.1 uncultured Nitrospirales bacterium | reverse complement strand
GGCAATGCTCACTTCCGGGGTTTCTTCGGAAAATACCGCGACGGGGGGCACGCGGTTCCAGCGTTCCAGATGCTGCGCGGGCGCGTCATCCAACCGGGTGACATCGAATCCGGACCGCAGCGCCCATCGTTCCGTCAGCGCGGCATAAAGTTGCCCCCCCAGCACCCCGATCAATCCTATCACCACCGCGGCCATGATCCAGCGAAGGACATTGGGTGACAGGGCTTTGATGAATCGGCCCTTGGCGGGCCGCGTAATGCGTTCGGTGGTGGCATCGGGCCGCGCCCCGTGAGGCGTGGCGGACGGAAGCGATTTTCGGAACGAAGCCAGCGCCGCCGCCATTTCTTCCGCGTGTTCGTCCAGCGGTTTGCCCTCGCGGACCCGGTCTATCAGCGCGCGGAGCGTTCGTGCGTCTTTCGGGCGATCCGAAGGTTTTTTTTCTATCATATGCGCAATCAAGCGCTCGACGGCTTCCGGAACCCCCGGCACGAATTGGCGCAGCCGCGCAGGCGGTTCCGCCGCAATCCGCTGAATCAAATCAACGGTGGTGGAGCATTCATAGGGCAGCCGACCCGAGATGCACTGAAACAATACCACGCCCAGCGAGTAAATGTCGCTCGACGGGGTGATTTCCTTGTTTTGACACCGCTCCGGGCACAAATACTGCGGTGTGCCCAGCCGTGAGCCATCCACGGTCAACTGTGAAGTGTCGTTGAGAATTTTGGCAATGCCGAAATCCGTCACGTGGGCATGGCCGTCCGGCCCGATGAGAATATTGCCCGGCTTGATGTCCCGGTGGATAATCCCGGCATCGTGGGCGCAAGCCAATGCATCGGCCACCTGCGCGCCCATGGCCAGGGTCTCCTTCCAGGAAATGGGACCACGTTCGATCAATATTTCACTCAGCGGTTCGCCGGGCACATGCTCCATCGCGATATAAGGGATGCGTCCGATCAAACCCACGGAATAAATGCGCACGATATTGGGATGGTCCAATGCCGCAAACGCCTTCGCCTCGCGCTGGAACCGCGCCACCAGATGCGGCTGATTGCGCAGGTCGTCCCGCAGCACTTTCAGCGCCACCGTGCGGCCCAGCGCCCGGTCCAGTGCGCGGTACACCACGCCCATGCCGCCGGAACCCGCCGTATCCAGTATTTCGTAATTGCCGAATACGTAGGTTTCCCGCGCACTGCTTGTGCCTGAACTCATTTCATCCGCTCCTGCCTGGCACAGGTTTCCGGGTGGCCGGGCCTGCTAGGTTTCTTGTTCCTTGAAAAGCTGTGTGCTTAAATCTATGAATTGAATCCCGGTTCCTGACGCGGTCCGCACGGCGGCCACCGCCCACCGTCCATCGCGCGATATCGCGCCGCCCGTCAGGCTGCCGGTTGTGTCTTCAAAAAGGGTGTATCCCCTATGGGGAGGCGCGGCCTCGATGGCCTCAAGCCGGCGTTTGCCCGTGGCTGCATCCATCAGGCACGCCACCAGAAAGCGGCCGGAAGGATGCCAGCATTCACTGGAGATTTCACCCGATCCCAAATCCGCCAAAATAGCGCCGTTCGCCGTGTGCACCAGCCGTATACGCGGCTCGTTGTTAATCTCCGTGGTCAAGGCCAGCAGGGAAGCATCGGGATTAAATGCCGTAGACTCTCCGATCCGCCCCAACGCCAAGGGCTTTCCATTCAGTTCCTGCCCTCCGGACGCCACCACCCACAATTCCCGCTCATTCTGATTTTTTGCGCGAATATAGGCCACATAGTTCCCCTCGGAGGAATAGTGAACACTCTCCGCGTCAATCGGAAGGCCCGGTTCCGTCAGCGGAACTCCCATACGCTCCCTGCCGTCCTGTCCGGCGTCAAATTCCAGGAGCATGTCGCCCCGATCGTGCGCGAGGGCGCCCAAGGTGTGTCCGTCGGGCGTGATAGCCACCGAAGCGCCCAGGCTCCCCGGACGTTCCACCGGGCGGTACAGCGTCTTGGACTGGGGACGGGCCGCGTTCCAGGGCTGCGCCAAGGTCACGGTCAAGGCTTCTTTGCGCACATTGGCCAGCCGCACGTCATGCAACGGCGTTCCTTCGGGGGTATCCGGCACCACCAAGCTCCGCGGCGCTTCCGCCCACCACCGCGCATACTCCGGGTCCAGCGTGGAACCTGTGGGCGTCCGCGGGCTGATTACTTCGCGCTGCGCCACATCAATCGCCAGCCATCCCCACGCACCGGACGCCAGTGTCTCCGGTGCGCCCATCATATCCACAATCACCGCCGGATGGCCGCCCACCCAATGCAAATCGTGAACCCGCCAGGCATCCATAGGCAAGGAAACCGTCAGCCGTCCGGCATGCTCTTCCGAAAACTGTACTCCGGAAAACCGGGGCGCGGCTTCCACCCGCTCGGTGGGATGAAGAAGCCTCCACACTCCCATCCCCATTACCGCCACCAGTATGAGTGCGCCGGCCGCCAAACTGGCATACCGGGCAAGCAGTCCCTTCTTTTTCTGGTCGGATGCCTCCGTCCTTGACGCATGAGGATGCCGGTGCGGGGTTGGGGTGTCCGCCTTAATCTTGCGCGGCTCCGATTCTTCACGAATAAATGAATTCAGTGCCTCCGGCACCGCCGACGCCCCGCCGTTTTCCCGGTAGAGCCGTTGTATCATCTCACACACCGCTCGCGCGGAGGCCGGCCGTTTCGCCGGTTCTTTCTCCATCAAATGCGCCACCAAGCGCGCCACATCATCCGGAACATCCGGAACCAGTTGCGTCAACCGGGGGGGGGAGGAGATCAGAATCGCATTGATCAGCGCTATTGTGGACCGGCTTTCAAAGGGCATCCGCCCCGTAATCATCTGATACAAGGTGACACCCAACGAGTACAAATCGGCCTGAAAACCGATCACGGCATCGCCACGGCATTGTTCCGGCGACATGTAGTCCGGGGTACCCTTGAATGGAAGAATTTCCGAACCGCTTCGTGCCTTATCCGAGGCTTCCTCTTCCGCATCCTGACACAACCGCGCTATCCCGAAGTCACTCAACCGCACCCGCCCGTGATGATCCAGAAGAATATTCGCCGGCTTCACATCCCGGTGGGTGATGCCCAGGCCATGCGCGCACTCCAGCGCCTCCGCCACCTGAAGGGCAATGTGAAGCGCATTTTGCCAATGTAGCGGCTTGCCCCGCCGCCGCAAAAAACGGTCCAAGGGTTCGCCCTCCACATACTCCATCGCGATGAACGGTGTGCCTTCGCGAATGCCCGC
>CAYXPO010000641.1:0-3257 GCA_964466925.1 uncultured Nitrospirales bacterium | reverse complement strand
TACGGCGTTCCGCCGGTCCATACGGCCAGCAGCCAGGCATTTCCATTGCGAAAAACGGGGGCCATGACCGGCGCGGGCAGCGTTAACCGTCCGCTGTAGCGCGCCCGCGGCAGGCGGCGGTTCAGACCGTTCAAATACACAAACGATTCAAGCAGTTCGGAATCATAAACCCATTTGGAGGAAAAGCCCGTCTGAAGCACCCCCAGGGTCATGTTTTGGAAAATCAGGCGCAGCAGCGGGGGAGGCGCATTTCCTTCCGCCGGGCCGGGCCGGGTGGAAAACACGTGAATGCCCCAGCCTTCATACCCCGCGCGTTCGGCGATGCGCCGGAGGGCCGTGATTTCCTCCGGGCCGGGGGCCTCCGCCACCATCACACACTCCCGGGCGTAACGCCCGGCCTGTTGTTCCATCAGGGCTTGAAACTCCGCCGCCGTGCTCACCGCCACGGCCACCGGGGCCACGGACCCTGCCTGGGCAAGTGCTTCGGATATCTTCCCCAGGGTTTCGATCTTCCCTTTCGGATTAACCTCCCAGCGGAGAATCCCCGAGGCAAAGGTGTGCGCCAAGTGGCCGGCCAGGGCCGCCGGGTCAGGAACGCCTTCACCGTCAATAAACACCACCGCATTGAATTTGTCCGCCAAGGCCTCTTTCAGGCGTGCTTCGATATTGGGCCATGCCGCGTCGAACCGAAGGGTTTTGATCCCGGCGGCCCCAAGCGCCAGGTACACGTTGGCGTCTTCCGTGTCCGCTTGGGCATACACCGGAAGCGCCGAGGAAGAGGCTGTGCGGTCCATGCGGCAGAAATGGGCCGTCTTTTCCGTCACCGCCCCCCCCGCCGTGGCCGTGATATGGGCGCTATAGAACCCGCAGTCCACCGGCAAATCCTTCAACGCCTGCCAATGCCGCCCATTGGCATGCAATCGCACCGGGCCATAGGCCGCTTCGGTCTTCGCCTCCTGATGCACCCGCTGAATCCGGACCTGAACCGAGGCCTCGACGTTCTCCGTGCTGCGCAATTCCACCACCAGCGGGTCGTCCGTGTACACGAACGGCAGGGGCTGGTCGGGGGCGAGGTCTATTTCCAGCGCCGCCGCGAAAAGACAGCAGGCTAAAACCGAGGCCATCATAATCCCGCCAGGAAGGGGTTGGTGGCGCGTTCCATGCCGATGGTTGTTTCGGGGCCATGGCCGCTATACACCACAGTCGCATCGGGCAATACCAATAGTTTTGTTCGAATCGAGTCCAACAACTGCCGGTAGCTTCCCCCGGGCAGGTCCGTGCGCCCGATGGACCCTGCAAACAACACATCGCCCGCGATTACAAATCCATCGCCCACCAGCGCGATATGCCCGGGCGAGTGGCCGGGCACATGCACCACCTTGAGTTCCACCGCGCCCACGGTAAGGAGGTCCCCCTCCTCCAAATAGCGGTCCGGCGCCGGCGACGGGGGGAACGGCACGCCGAACATCATTCCCTGCTGCTCAAGGGTTTGCAGCACGGGCAGGTCATCGCGGTGGATCGCCAAGGGCGCGCCGGTGGCCTTGACCATGTCCGCGTTTCCCCCCGCGTGATCACAATGACAATGGGTGTTCACAATCATGACCGTCCTGGAACCGGCAAGGTTCTTCAATAAACGCGGCGATGCCTCCCCGGGATCAATCACAAGCGCTTCGCCGCCGTCTTTAATGACATACCCATTGGTGAAAAAAGGCGTGAGTTGAAAGGTTGATAATTCCACGGGCGTCTCCTTGCGTTATGGCGTCATGCTACCCATAGGCGGGCATCGAGTCAAGGCATTGCAATTCCTTCGGGGGCCGGTGTGCGCCTGAAGGGGCCTCCTTGCACTAGGTGTACAATTCGCTTATAGGCACCACTTTTTGTTCTTTGTGCGAACGATAGGCGGCCTCCATCAGTTCCGTCAATTGCGTGCCGTCGTCCAGCCCGAAGGGCATGGGTTTTTTCTGAATCAACGCCTCCACCCATTGCCGGAGGGGCCGGGGCTGCTCTTTGGGCAGTTCCGAGGGCGTAATCCAGCCCGGCAGTTTCGCCTCCAGCGCCTTTGACTGGAGGCGCACGCCGTCCTCCGGCCCGCCGGTAATCAATGTGCCCGCGGTGCCGTAGAGTTCCAGGCAGGTGGGGGAATCTTTCGACACAAAGCTGGTCTCCACGATCCCGATCGCCTTGTTTTCAAACTCTATTGTGCAAACCGCGTTGTCTTCGATGGAATGGCCGGTGAATGCGTTGAACATCGCGCTGACGCGCAAGGGCTTGCCCAGAATCCACCGCGCCAGATACATCGGGTGCGCGCCGAGGTCCATCATGGCCCCGCCCCCGCAGGTGGCCGGGTCCCAGAAATGCGGCGGAAGCCAGCCTCCGCTCGCCCCGTCGTGCGCCACGCGCACCCGCAGCAGTGTCACTTCGCCTATCAGTTTTTCCTCCATCACTTTTTTGGCGAAAAGATGCTGCGGGGTGCAGCGCGCCGGAAAAGAGATGCAAAACTGAACCCCCGCCTCGCGCACGGCCTCCGCGATGGCGTGGCATTCCTTTACGGTGAGCGCCATGACCTTTTCCGTGAAGAGATGCTTCTTCGCCCGCGCCGCCGCAATCATGACTTCCGGATGGCGGTTGGTCGGTGCGTTCACCACCACGGCCTCCATCTCCGGACGGCGCAAAAACGCTTCCAAATCAGGCTCGAAGGGAACCTTCAACTCATCCGCCCACGGCCCGCCGCGCTCCGGATCTTCATCATATACCGAGGTGATTTCCACCTCCGGCATCGCCTTCAGTTCCTGGGCATACCCGCGCGCGTGCACGTGCCAGCCGCTCAACATTCCAATTCGCAACATGGTGTTATTCTCCATAATTCAGGGGTTGGGCCGATTATACCGGATATGCCCCGCCCAATGTTACCGCAGGCAATTGCACCATGGCCTTTTTCTCCACAAACACTCCTCGTTCCAGGCAAATTGCCGGAACGCATGACTAAAACGGCCCCTTTTCATCCAAACCGAAAAGAAAACGGGGGGGGCGCAAACGCCGGGCCGCGTTCTTTTGCAAAAGGAATGAAAAAGTGGTAAATTAGTGGTTTTTCCATGGGAAATTTATGCGGGGGAGGTATTTTTTGATTGTGGAACCGAACGGTTGTTGACAACTAGGAAAGGCAGTGGTAGCTGTGCCGACGTATACGTATCAATGCACGCGTTGCGGTCATGAGACGGATGTGTTTCATCCCATGACGGCGACGGTCAAGGTAAAGT
>CAYXPO010000640.1:0-3258 GCA_964466925.1 uncultured Nitrospirales bacterium | reverse complement strand
AATTTTCCAAGGAAATCCGTACTCCTGACCGGCTATCTGCGGAAGATGGGTTAACGTCTCCAAAGCGCTCCGGCAGGAACCCGTGCTCATCTCCCAATTGGTCCGGGTGGCCTGTGATGGCATGGCCTGTTTCACGGTGCGCCGCGCGATGGAATTGGGGTCTTTTTCGGAAGAGCAACTGGCGCAACTTGCCACCGCCTTGAAAAATGCCGAAGACCCCGAGGGCATGGTTCGCGGACTGGCCGGTGAACGGGTGTTTCAACTCATGCTCTATGACAATCCGCAGTTGTTCACAAACGATCTGAATAAAACCGTTCATGGGGCGGGGACGGTGGCGGGCGCATTCTTGAAGGTCACGGGGGCGCTCAATCGCGATTGTGATTTCTACCTGCGCACGATGGACCAAATGATCGCGGCATGCCGCCTGCCCGCCCATGAAGCGATGCCCGTCCTGCGCCGCATCGAGGCGGGCCTGCAAGCTTCCTCTTCCTGGATTCCCAGCCCCGCCCGCATACAGCTTCCCGCGTTAACACGGGTTATGGAAGCGCGGGCGCGCGATGAGGCCATACTCCGAAGCACCGCCGCCGGGGTTGCCATTGAACGGTACCGCTTGGTGTATGACCGCCTGCCGGAACAACTATCCGATCTCGCGCCCTCCTTCCTCGAAGCTGCTCCCTCCGACCCTTTTGACGGACAATCCCTCCGGTACCGGCGGCTTGATACCGGCTACGTCGTCTATAGCGTGGGCTATAATCTGAAAGACGACGAAGGCGCCGAACCGGAGGAACATCGCAATCCACGTGAAACCGGTGACATCACCTTCAGGCTCGAACGATGAACGACGCCACTCCCACGTCCAGAAGCCGCCGTTATCCCTGGCGGGAAAAAAGGCGGAAGTTACTTTTGGTCTTTTTCTTGATTGCCATGTTCGTCTCGGGTGGATTGGCCGTACTCCAATGGCGGAGCCATATCCGCACGGAAACCCTGCTCGCGACCTTGCGGGCCTCCGGAGTCGCTACAAACCTGAAAGAACTCAAAGACATGTATCCCACGCCGCCCCAAGGGGAAAACGCCGCGGAGGATTATCTGAAGATTTTTGATACATCGAAATACATTGAAAGCATGGCCTCCTACAAACAAATTGCCGGCAAAATGAAGGAAGAATCCGAAAATGCCGCGCATCCAGCAACATTATCCGAAGCGCTCCGCGCCATGGTCCGGGAATACGTCAACGCCAATACAGAAACCCTGCGCCTCTTGCATGAGGCCGCCAAACACCCCAATGGCCGTTTCCCCCTGAATTATTCCGATCCCATTGGCATGGAGTTGCCGCATTTGGCCAAACTGCGCCACGCGGTGTGCTTACTGAAATTGGAAGCCATGCTGGCAACGGACGATAAAGATTTCGACAAGGCCGTGGAATCCATTCATGCCATGCTGGCGGCGGGCGATACCCTCCGCCAGGAACCCGTCTTCATCTCCCAACTGATGCGGAATATCTGCCATTCCATGACCGTCGAAACGCTCCATTACCTGCTCAGCACGGGAACACTCACCGAGGATCAACTGAGCCGCCTGAATTCCCTGTTTTCAAACCAAGTGGATTCACAAGCCTTTTCTCGTGGATTACAGGGAGAATACATAGTTGGCATGGCGTATTTTGATCAGCCGGAACGGTTGGCGGAATCTTATTCAAATATGATGGGATTTGATAAATACATACCCGGTTCCTCGCGCACCATTTTGCGAATGGCCAGCATGACCGGATGGACGGAAGCGGACCGATCCCGGTATCTTGCGCACGTCAATACCCTGAACACGATCAGCCGCCTGCCGGTGTATGAAGCCATTCCCGCCTTGGAAACGCTTGAAAACCAGGCAGATCGTAGAAGATCATGGATGCCCAAGATTTCCGGAATGCTCTTCTTCCCCCTCGCTCGCGCGGTCTATTCCTTTGGCCGGGATCAGGCCCAAATGGAGTTTGCCTCCACCGCCATTGCCCTGGAACGCTACCAGCTTTTCGCTTCAAAACTCCCCGACAGACTCGACGAACTGGTTCCCTCTTTCCTGGATTCGGTGCCTCAAGACCCCTTTGACGGGGAACCGCTGCGGTACCGCCGCACCGAAAACGGGTACCTCGTGTACAGCATCGGCTACAACCAGCGCGACGACGGCGGCGCCGCCACTCCACCGAACGCGGATCGCCATAAAGAGGGGGATCTCCTGTTCACTCTGGAGCGCTGATTGTTTTGGGGGTGCCGCGGCCCTGCCGGCCTGCACGAAGGTTAAGCAACTCCACAAACAGGGAAAAGGCCATGGCGAAGTAGATGTAGCCTTTTTCGACATGTTTCCCGAAGCCTTCCGCGACCAGCATCACGCCAATGAGCAGCAGAAACGCCAGGGCCAGCATGCGAATCGTGGGATGGCGGTTGACAAACGCGGTCACCGCGCCCGCGAACAGCATCATCACCATCACCGCCAGGATAATCGCGGCCACCATCACCGGGATGCGCTGCGCCATGCCCACGGCGGTAATCACCGAATCGAGGGAAAAGACCAAATCCAGCAGCATGATCTGAATGATGGCGGTTGTAAAGGATTTTGCCGCCGTGGCGTGTGCGGCCTCCGTATCACCGCCTTCCGTTTTTTCATGAATCTCTTTCACGGCTTTCCAGATCAAGAACAACCCGCCGCCCAGCAAGATCAGGTCGCGCCCGGACACCGGATGCGCCCACAAGGTGAAGAGGGGGTGTTGCATGGACATGATGGCGCTGATGGACAGAAGCAGGCCGATCCGCATGAACATGGCCAGCGTCAGGCCCACTTGGCGGGCCTTGGGCTGTTGATTTTTGGGCAAGCGCCCCGTGACCACGGCCAGCACCACAATATTATCAATGCCCAGCACAATCTCCAGCGCCGTCAAGGTCAACAACGCCATCAGATTCTCCACCGTCAACAAATCATGCATGGCATGCGTCCTCCATTCATCATTACGCTTGGGGCGGCAAATGTATGGTTCATTTCAAAGCGCAGCTTTTCAGGCAATCCCGTTCCCAAGATAGCGTGGGAACGAGTGGGAAGATAGTGTTGTTTTATTGCATCCACGTTGGATTACCGTACTTTCACGGCCTTGGACACGGACCTTTCCCGCACTTCCGCCGCCGTTACTTCGCGGCCCAGCGCATTTGACAGATAGATGCCCTCGGAAATGAGCATGGTGTTCAGCGCAATCTCCGCCGTGGGCAATAATTCCACCCG
>CAYXPO010000639.1:0-3258 GCA_964466925.1 uncultured Nitrospirales bacterium | reverse complement strand
AGTTACCACACTCCCCGCACCCTCGTTCATGCCTGTCCTGCTCACCCATTCCGGCCCACTATCAACTCTGTTAAGACCAAACCCAAAGATCAGACCAATATAAACATTGAATCCTGGATTCCCGCCTGCGCAGGAATGACGGCAGAAAGGGCATTACGTGAGTCCGAGCAAATTTTTGGGTATTATCCTGTGATCAATCCGGCATAAGAAAAGGCTTCTTGGGACACGGATGCGTCTTAATGAATTCCTCCGTGGCTTTAAGGATTTCCGGATCCCCTTTTTTACGGATAGCATAAACCGCACGAATCGCGGTGGGTATCGTATAAGAATCATAGCTTAGATCGGGATGTTTCTCGTCGTTTTTTACTAATTCGACCAGTCCAAGCGTGGCTTCTTTTGTCCCTGCCTTTTCAAGGCTATCGACAAGTATCCAATTCACATTCCAGACATATGGGCGCATCAATTTAATCTGATATGGAACCGCAAGTGCGGATCGTGCCGAAATAATCAAATCAAAAGGGCCGTCACAAGTACCATAAGCAATGTTTTCAATGTTGATCTTCTTGTTGAGAGATTCAAGGATGTCTCGATGAGCCTGCTCATCTTGCGGTACGATGTGCAATGGGCAGGTAATTTCAGGGTTCTCATTTGTCTTATAGGAAAACGCGGCCCGGAGGCTGCGTTTACGTTTGTGTGTATCAAATAAATCAGTGGCAGGCCCAGCAGCGGATGGAGGTATTCATCATGTGGGGGGCGCGGTAGGGCACGCCGCCGGGATGGCAGGCGCCGCACTGGCCGGGATAGATGCCGATGATATGCGGCGATGGCACGGCCTTTGGATGGTCCATGTTTTCATGGCACACGGTGCATTGGGTGTCCGAGGGCGGGAAGTGGCAGGACACGCAATGACGGTTAACGGGCCCGCCCCAACTGCCGCGATGGCTGTCGGGCTGGGTGTGGCGGTGGCATTTGACGCAGGAGTCTTCCTCGTGGCAGGCGCTGCATTTCTCGCGGTCCCACGCGGCGCGCATGCCGTGGGGACGTCCCCGCCAGGCCACGGTGTGGCTCTTGGGGGGATTCGTGCGGTGGCATTTCTCGCAGGAGTCCTCGCGGTCATGGCAAATGAGGCAAAATTCGGGGTCTTTCTTCGATTCCTGGCCATGGAGCGTTTCCCACATCTGGGGATTGTCGTGCGGGATGCGCACGCCTTCATGGAATCCCGGACGGACGTTTTTATTCAGGTCTTTATGGCAGACTGAGCATTCGGTGAGTTCCGGGCGTGTCTTTTTGTGGCACTCCATGCAGAATTCCATTTTATTGCCCTTGGGGATGACAAACTTGTCCGGTTCGCCATGGCATTGGGCGCATTCCACTTTTTCCGCGTGGGCCTTGTGATTGAACTTGCTCTCGGTATTCAGAATCTTCTTAATGGGGTCTACTTGCTGTTCCGGGCGCGTGTGGCATTTCGCGCAACGTTCATCCGCCTTGTTTACATCAAAGTCATGACAGGTGCTGCACATGTCATGGTTGGGCATGCCGGGTTCGCCCTGATCATTGGGCGCGTGGCAGTCGGTGCAGGCCAAGCCTTCCTTCTCATGCGCCTTATGCGGCGGTTTGAGTCCCCTATCCCCCGCTCCATGCTTCACGCCCGCCGTAATGCACGCGCCCAGCAGGACGCTTACGAGCAGCATCGCGAGTCCGTATTTTCTGGTTTGCCGCAACATCAACCAGTTCTCCTACCCGTCAAAAGCGGATCGTGTAGCCGGCCTGCACGCGCCAGTAGGGCGCGTCCGGCCCGTCATCTTCCTCGAATGTAAGTTTCGCGTTCAGTTCCTGATACTTCGTGATGGCCCACTTGGTCTTCGCGTATATCGAATACACATTCTCGTGCATTTCCACTGTGTAGTGGTCGTAAAACAACAAGAACGGATTGTAGACTTGCATGGCGCCGGGGGAAAACCAGACGCGGATCGTGTCAAGGGCTTTCAAGGGCGTGTTGTATTTCGTAATGCGGTCTTCATACCGCTGAAAGTCCGTGCCCAAGGCCGCTTCAACGGTCTTCCAGCGGCGTCCGATTTCGCCCGTGACCGTCCAGGTGCCTTCGCCCTCGCTCACGTTCCAGTGTTCGAGGCCGATCTTGGCATCCAGGGCCGCTTTTCCAAGGAGTTTTTCCCCGGACAGGATGGCGGCGAAACGCTGATAATCGCGGTTTGAAAAGACGCTTCCGTGGACTTCGTGAAGTTCGCCTTCCAGACTGAACACGATGTTCTTGATGATGGGCCGGTGCAGCGCCAGCAGGAGGTGATCGTAGGTCTCGTAGGCGCCCAGGGTGCGGTAATACGCCGTCAGGTCGTTGGTGCGGTCGCCGATGGAATTGAACTGATGGCGGTAGGTGAATTCGTAGGTGATATCCCACGGTTCGGGGAAATAACCCGTGGCGTTCAACGTCAATTCATCGCCGTTTTCGGCTTCCCAGGTGAAGCGCCCGAACAGGGTCAGGTATTGGCAGACGGTTTGCCAGGCACTGAGGGACACCGATACATCATTGATTTCTTCCTTGATGTCACGCTCGTCCCATCCGTAAATGAGCATGGCGACGGGGTTGTGCAGCGACCAGGTATGGTCAATATCCCGGCGTTCGTGGCCGTAGTAGGTATCAATGGCAATCTTGGTCTTGCTGAACGGGCGGTAGGAAGCGCCGCCGCCTACGATCGGATTGGTGAAATTTTCCCCATAGAATGTGGCGCGGGTGCCCGCGAAGAGATACCAATCCCACAGTTTCAGGCGTTGCTTGAAATAAACGCCGTCAATGCGGTTATTGGCCACGCCTTCCATGATGCGTTGCCGCCCCACGCGGAGCGTGGATTTGAGCCAGAGGTCGTCCACGTCCATGTATAGATAATTCGGACGCAACTGGACTTCCGACTGGAAAGAGTCGTCAATATCGCGCAAGGTGCTGTGACGGGAATCGCCGGAATCGAGATTTTCCTGGAGCCATAACGAACCACGCACGTGAATCTTTGGGCATTGCGGCGGATCAATCTGGAATTGCAGCATTTGGTCGAGCGAGAGATCCATGTCGCCGCCATGCCCCCACACGCCATCCACACCGGTGGAAAAACTGCCTTTGTACCACGTAGGTTTTTCCGCCGGTGTGGCCTCCGGCGGAGCCTTGGCCTCCTTGTTTTCCGCAGCGGCAGCGGCGGCGGCCCCGGCGCTTGGGGCCTGTTCATCACTCCACGCAGCGCGCCCGAAAAC
>CAYXPO010000638.1:1457-3266 GCA_964466925.1 uncultured Nitrospirales bacterium | reverse complement strand
ACCCTTTCTTCGGTTTCGCCCCGGAAAATGGACATTTCGCCCATCCCCCGGATTTCCAGCACGCCCTTCTCAAAAAGATAACGCTCCACAAGGCCATAATGCCCGTTGGCCGCCGTGGTGGCATACGTGAAATGGAATCCTTCCGGATATTCCAAAATCGCGCTGACCGTGTCCGGGCAGGTGCGGCCATCCCGCAACAGGTAGACGCCCCCCGCGGCCTTCACGCGTACCGGCATGCCGCAACCCGTGATGAAATGGCACATGTCCATGTGGTGCATCATCAAATCGCCGAAATAGCCGTTCGAGTATTCGCGGAATTGCCGCCAGTAAAAATACCGCAACGGATCATAATCGTATTTTTTCGTGTCACGCAGAAAGAGCGGCCAGTGCGTGGTTTCTTCCGTGGCGTCCTTGGGGGTTTTGCTCTTGTCCAGCAGGGTTCCCCCTCCGTCCCGGTTCACGTGAACGCTCATCAGAGTCCCCAGTTCTCCCGACTGCGCCACCGCCCGCGCCTTGTGGTACATCGCCATGCTCCGCAGTTGCGTGCCCACTTGCAACACCGCCCCCGTCTCCCGCACCCGGTCACGAATCGCCTTGGCGGATTCCCAAGTCAGGGTCATCGGCTTCTCCGTATACACGTCAAGCCCCGCATCCAGCGCCGCCATGACCACCGGGAAGTGTATGTGATCCGGCGTTCCGGTGATGATGGCGTCGAGTTTTTCCTTCTCCAGCATTTCCTCGAAACGCACATAGGAACGTACCCCGGACACCTTCTTCCTGCACCAATCCGCGGCGCGGGTGAGATTGCTGTCGTAGGTGTCGCATACCGCCACCACGTCCACGCCGCCCATCTCCAGTGTACTCTGAAGGATGGAACCCGCCCGGCTCCCAATGCCGATAAACCCGCACTGTATCCGGTCATTGGCCCCCAGCGTGCGCCGGTGAATACGGGGCGCGGGCGCTTGGGTCTCTTTTGCGGTGGTCGCGCACCCCGCCCATAGGCCGATGGTCCCAATGCCCGCCGCCTGCCCGATAAATTCCCGCCGTGACGTCTTCATCTTCATTATCCAGGCCCTTTCATCCAGTGTTTCAAAGCACTATAACATAAAGGCGAAAACATGAAAAAGAGACTGAAAAATGCTGGACCGCCAAAGCCCTCCCCGTCGTCCCGATGTTTCGTCCTTTCCGACCGATCTGACTGATCCGTCTAATCTGTCCGTTCCCACTTTGCAAACACAGCCGCCGTTCAATTTTATTGAACAATGTCTAAACAATATTGACTTTTTTGTAAATTTGCGTTATATTTAGATCAAACTTAATTTTGTTAAAGTTTCGGAGAATAATCATGGAAGACGAAAAACCGGTCTGGACCAGCGCCCTGGAGGCGGAAGACTGGCATTTTCTCAAGCGTTTTCTGTTGACCAGCGGTTCCCTCAAGGCAATTGCCGAGGAATACGGCATTTCCTATCCCACCGTGCGTTCACGGCTGGATCGGTTGATTGCGAAGGTCGAGGCGGCGGACACCCCGGTCGCCGCCGATGCGTTTCATCGTCAGATACGCATACTGGTGGCGGACGGGCGCCTGGAACGGGGCTTGGCGCGGAAGTTGTTGGCCACGCATCGTCAGGTTATGGAAGAGCAGGGAAAAGGCGCAACCCGAGGAGCAGCATCCTATGAAGCGTAACATCTGGTTTGTGGTGAGCGCGTTCGTTTTGTTTTCGAGTCTGGCGTGGACGGAACAGGTGCTGGGAACATATCCTGCGGATGAAGCAACGCCTGGAATGAAACTGCCCGCCGGGGTTTCGGTGC
>CAYXPO010000638.1:0-1447 GCA_964466925.1 uncultured Nitrospirales bacterium | reverse complement strand
GCAGGGGCGCCCTGAGAGTGACGTATTCGGGCGGCGCGCCGGTGGATGTGATGCTTTTTCATCAAGCTGTGCCGCCTCTCGGTGATGGCGTGTTGTGGTATGAGGCCTCGATTCGCGGGGAAGGCGTGGCCGGGAAGGCCTATTTGGAAATGTGGGTGAATTTCCCCGATGGGAACAGTTATTTTTCACGCGCCTTGAATCAGCCGGTGGAGGGCACGAAACACTGGCGCGCGAGCAAGACGCCCTTCTGGTTGGAAAAAGGCCGGGCGCCCGCTTCCGTGGACCTGGGCGTTCGTTTTGAAGGCCCCGGCACGGTATGGGTGGATAATGCGCGATTGGTGGCGAAATCGAAGGGAAACCCGCTTGGGGTTCTCATGGGAGTGCTGGGCGGACTTTATGGAACGCTGGTGGGGTGTTGGGGGGCGCTCTGCGGTATTTTATCTTCGCGGGGCAAAGGCATGCGGTTTATTCTGGTGTCGGGGGCGGCCTTTGTTCTCGTGAGCGCCGTAATGCTGGTGCTGGGCCTCGTTTTTTACCTCACCGGCCAGCCCTATGAATTATGGTATCCGTGTGTGCTCGGCGGCGGCCTGGTGGGGGTGTTGATGGCCGTGCTGTTGCCGGTAATGATGCGCCGGCACCGTCAGATGGAAGCGCAAAAAATGGCCGCGATTGAACAATCCGCCGATCTGTGAGAGAATCAGCAGACATTGGCGGAATGGTGCAACGGAAGAGGGCGAAGGGTATACATGGGACCGGCGCTTCCCGAAAATAAAGCACAACTGGACATGGAGCCGCTCATTTCCATCGAAGGAATGGTGGAGCGGATTGTCTATGAGAGCGAGGATACGGGCTTTTTCGTGGGCCGCATGTGTACCGCCGATTCCCATGAGTTTGTCACCTTTGTCGGGAATTTAATGGCCATCTCGGAAGGGGAGACCATCCGGGTAACGGGCCGCTGGGTGGACGATAAAAAATTCGGGCGGCAAATTCGGGTTGAAGCCTACGAGACGGTGGTGCCCAATACCATCGAGGGAATCGAGCGGTATCTCGGCTCCGGACTCATCGAAGGAATTGGGCCGGTATTCGCCAGGCGTCTCGTCGAAGCCTTCGGCGCGGAAACCCTTCGCGTGATTGACGAACAGCCCGCCCGCCTGCGCCGGGTGCCGGGGATCGGCAAGAAACGCGCGGGCCAAATCCGTGCCGCGTGGTCGTCCCGCAAGGCGATTCAATCCATCATGATTTTTCTGCAGGGCCATGGTATATCCACCAACCAGGCGGTCAAAATCTACAAGCACTATGGCGAATCCGCAGTGGCGGTATTGCGGGAGAACCCCTACCGGCTGGCGCAGGATATCTCCGGGATTTCATTCCGCGGCGCGGATAAAATCGCGGCACGGCTGGGCGTGGCGAAGGATTCTCCCGGCCGCATCAAAGCGGGCATGATCCA
>CAYXPO010000637.1:0-3272 GCA_964466925.1 uncultured Nitrospirales bacterium | reverse complement strand
GCCGCACCACTTTCCCGGTAAAACTCCGCAGCGACCACCAAAGCGGCAACAACAACAACGACACCAGCCCCGTGTGCAGCAACCGTACATAGTTGGCGGACGCGCCCCGGTGTTCCCCGGCCAATCCCGGCGTCACCAAGGCCGTCAGATCGCCAAACGTAAATGACACCGGCGGCAGCATGTTTTCAATGTGCCCTTGGGTAAGAAATTCCGCAAAGGGAATTACCTGGAGGGCCAGCAGCCCCAGGGCAAAGAACACGGCCAGCCCCAGCCCGCTCAAAGCCACGCGCAGATGAATCCAGCGCTTGTCGCGCACCCGCCGCGCCAGCATATAGAGCACGACAAATGCAATCGAGGACGCCATGGTCTCCGGGCTGCCCCCGAAGCCCATCAGCGCCAGCACCAGCGCGGCCAGCGGCCACGCCCGGAACTCGCCGATCATGAGCCGTTCCGCCGCCACCAACAACAACGGGAACCAAGGCAGCGCGTCCGCCATGGTATCCGCCGACCAGAGAAAGACCGGGCCGCTGAGTTGATACGACAACCCCACGAACAGCGCGATGGCCGGTTCGAGCCGGAACCGGCGGGCGGCGTAATAGGCGGCCCAGCCCGCCAGCATCAGCTTCAACAACACCGACCAGCGCAACGCCAGCGCCAGCGGCAGGAAATAGAAGGGCAGGGAAAACGGTGAAAATACACGCGTGCGCCACAGGGCCATGAACGGCGTTCCAAAACCTTCATTCGGATTCCACAGCAGGGAATCGTGGTTCATGGCCGCCTGATGCATGAAAGCGTACCATGGATAGGTTTGAAGGGTATGCTGCGCGGCAAACGGCTCCGGCTTCACTGTAAGATTGCCGGGAAGCGCCTCTTCCCAAGGCGGGAGCAGCAATGCCTGGTCCAGGGACAGCGGAAGACCCCGGGTCAGGCAGAGCACGGCGGGCAGCATGGCCAGCAAGGCGAAGCAGAGCACATTTTCAACCACTGCCTTTCTCGAACGCATCTATCCGCTCCCGGGGTTGCCCATGCCCAAAAAAGAAGCGCCCTCGCCGGGCGCTTCCTCTACCGGTTTCTTAACTCTTTTTTGGACGCGAGTGAATGCTGAGACCGTAATAATCCTCGGCGGCTTCATGCATTACTTCGGACAACGTGGGATGCGTGTGAATGGTGTCCACGATTTCCTCGACCGTGGCCTCCATCCGCATCGCCAAAGCCGCCGTGGCAATCATTTCGCCCGCTTCCGGCCCCATAATGTGCACGCCGACGATCTCATCCGTCGCCGCATCGCCTACAATTTTCACCATGCCTTCAGTTTCGCCGATGGCATGCGCGCGGCCATTGCCCATAAACATGAACCGGCCGGTCTTGACGTTGATGCCCTGTTCCTTGGCCTTCTTTTCCGAAAGCCCCACGCTCGCCACTTCCGGCGAGGTAAAGTTGCAGGCGGGCACCACGCGATAGTCCATTTTCTTGTTGCCGCCGGTGACGTTCGTAGCGGCCACAATGGCTTCCGCCGACGCGCCGTGCGCCAGCCAGGTCTTGTCAATGACGTCGCCGATGGCATAAATGCCCGGCACGCTCGATTCCAGTTTCTCGTTGACCAGAATGCCGCCGCGGGGCCCTACCTTCACACCCAGACCCGGGTTGGAAGTGACCACTTCGGAATTGCATTGCAACCCTACGCTGACCATCACCATATCCACTTCGATCTTGCCGGCCTTCGCGCCTTCCAACTCAAGGGTTACTGTGCTACCCGCCGGGGTGGCCTTGGCCACTTTCGTGCCCGCGCGTACATCAATGCCCTTTTTCTTGAAGACCTGCTCCAAGCGCTTCGTCAATTCTTCGTCTTCCCTGGGCAATATCGTCGGCATGGCCTCAATCAGGGTCACTTCCGCGCCAAAGGCATTCCACACACAGGCGAACTCGCCGCCCATCGCGCCCGCGCCAATCACGGCGATGCGCTTCGGAACTTCGGTCATTTCCAAGGCGCGGGTGCTGCCGATGATGGTCGTGTTGTTGAATTCAAGACCCTTCAAGATGGCCGGACGCCCGCCCGTGGCCACGATAATGCTCTTCGCCGTGACCTCCTGATCGCCCACGGCAATTTTACCCGGCGCAATAATCCGGGCTTCCCCGTTGACCACCTGGATGCCGTACGCCTTGAACAAGGCTTCAATGCCGCCGGTATTGACGCTTACGACCCTGCTCTTGCGCTTCAGCAGGGCGTTCATGTCCACACTGACCTCGCCCACCTTCAGTCCGTAATCCTCGGCATGTTTCAGCCGCCGGTACATCTCCGCCGTATAGATAAAGGTTTTTGTGGGGATGCAGCCGACATTCAGGCACACCCCTCCAAGAAATTTCCGTTCAATGACAATGACTTTCGCGCCGCGCTGCGCGCACCGAATGGCCGCGACGTATCCGCCGGGCCCCGCGCCAATAACCGCTACATCACACTGTGGCATATGCTACTCCTTGGTCCCGGTTCGAGTTTCAGGTTTCCTAAACCCTGCGCCCCAAACCCCGGACCCGCTTGTTCAAAATTCAGCAGCTTCCATAATCGCTTTGACGCGGCCCATGAACTGCGCCGCGACCGAACCGTCAATTACCCGGTGATCGCTCGATATGGTCATTTTCATGATCGGGCGGATGTGAATCCCGCCGTCTATCGCCACCACGCGGTCTTTCATCTGGCCCACCGCGATGATCGCGCTGTCCGGCTGATTGATGATCGCGGTGAAACTCTCCACACCGTACGCACCCAGGTTGGACACGGTGAATGTGTTGCCCACATAGTCGTCCGGTAGCAGTTTGCCGGTCTGGGCCTTGGTGGCGAGAGCTTTCGCGGCGGCACTGATGCCCTCCAGCGACAGCAACTGCGCCTGCTTGATCACCGGCACGATGAGGCCGGTCGGCAGGGCCACGGCCACGCCGAGATTGATGTCGGCCACCTGCTCGATGGCATCGCCCGCCCAGCGGGCATTCACGGCGGGAAATTCTTTGAGCGCGCGCACGACGGCGCACAGCACCAAGTCGTTGTAGGTGAGCTTGTAGGTCTTGACGCCCGCGCGGAAGTCCTTCGCCTTCTGCATGTCCACTTCGATGGTGACATAATAGTGCGGGGCCGCATATTTGCTCCCGCACATGCGGGTCGCGATGATCCGGCGCATCGGCGTCAATGGAACGCGCTTCACGCCTTCCGCAGGCGCTGCCACTGCAGCGGCCGAAGCGGGCGCTTTCGCCGGTGTGGCCGCACGGGATATGTCATCTTT
>CAYXPO010000636.1:0-3289 GCA_964466925.1 uncultured Nitrospirales bacterium | reverse complement strand
CCTGGAACCCTTGGCCAGTCTGATAAAACTGGAAGAACTGGACCTGAGTTACTGCGGGCTGACGGACATCACCCCCCTCAAGTATCTGACAAATCTCAAGAAACTGAAGTTACATTATAACCATATCAGCGACATTGAACCGTTGAAATACCTCATCAAACTGCAATACTTGGATATTGGTTTTGGCAATCCGATGGAAGGCGGCGATGTGGATTTCCAGGTTACCGGAACCAACAATATCGAGGATATAGCGCCCCTGGCGGCATTATCGCAACTCGCCTATATCAACCTGGGCGGCAACACCGGCCTGGAGGAAATCAGCACCCTCAGCGACATAACGTCCCTGGAAACGGTCTGGCTGGCCTCCAATCCGATTGAGAGCTTTGACCCCATCGAAGACCTCATCCATTTGAACACCCTGGGCATCATTAATTGCGGATTTGCCACCAATGATATTCCCTATGTGGCCCCATTGACTGGCATTGAAGCCATGGCCATTATGGAAAATGGGGATCTCACCGACATTTGCGGATTGTACCGGGGCGGCGAAGGCGAAGAGGAATCATTGCCCTCCATGGACCTGAAGATTGCCGCGTTTGCCAACTGTCCCATTGAAGACTTCAGCCTGGCCGCCCATTGGCCCAGTCTCTACATGGTGCAAATGGACGGCACCGGGGTGTCCGATCTGGACGGCCTCGCGGAATTGGAACACCTGGACCAGGTATCCTTCCAGCAATGCGCCCTGAACGACATCTCCGGGCTGGCCTACCGCACCAGCATTCGTAGCCTCAACCTGGGCCAGAACCAACTCGGCGATGCCAACACGCCAGTGTTGGCCACGCTGACGGGGCTGGAAGAACTGAGTCTAGAAGACAACCAACTCACCGATATCCAGGCCTTGGTGGACAACCCCGGCCTTGGCGGAAACAACTACTGCAACATCCAAGGCAATCCGCTCAGTCAATACGCCGCCTGCATCGAATTGCCCGCACTAAAGGCGCATTTTAACAACCCCAATAACGTGCAATCCGACGCCGTCTGCGGCCCCAGCGCCACCCTGACCATCGCCATCAGTGGCCAAGGAACCACATGGCCCGAACCCGGCACACATACCTATCCTGTGGGGTCTCAGGTTTCGATGAACGTACGACCCACCGCCGGCAGCGGCTACGCCTTCGACCACTGGGAAGGCGACGTCGGTTCCAACTACACCTACGGCAACGCCAACGTGAACGTGACCCTGGACACCAACAAAACCCTCACCGCCGTCTTTGTGCAACCCAGTCAATATCCCGAAGACACCTTCCACACCCTGACCCTCACCAAAGAAGGCTATGGCCGCGGCTACGTCGATCCCGGCTTCGGCGTCTTTACCTACAGGCACGGCCAAACCGCCTCCCTCCACGTCAATGTGAATAACGACACTCAATTTCTCGGATGGAGCGGTGACCTGACAGGAACCGCACAAAATCCCACCCTCACCATGGACGCCGATAAAACCGTAACCGCCACCTTCGATTGGATCATCGTTTCCTTGACCCTCGATCAATATGGCGAAGGTGGCATCAGGCCCTTACCCGGCACACACCATTATCCCTACGGCACGGTGGTTCCTCTCAGTGTGATCCCGGAAGAAGCAGTCGAAGGCTGGCATTTTGCCGGATGGACCGGCGGCATCGAAAGCCAGGAACCCCAAACCAGCGTTACCCTGACGGAATCAAAAACCGTAACCGCAGGGTTTATGCCCGGTTTTGGCGCTAAAAACCCCACCGGCAGCTTCACAACAACAAAGGGAACATGGACGATAACAAATATGTGTGAAGCGGCGGAGGCGGGCAGAACGGATGTGTTATACTATGGATACAAAGATACATGCACCTACGATATGGGCAAAACAGAAGGTTCGGCAACTTCCGTGTCCATGTATTTATACAATGAGGATGAAGTCCAATGTGAGGGCGCGAACGACACAATCAGGCCCCCCTATTATCTGTATTTCGAGTACTACCTGGAGACCGAGCAGGCATCTCCCAACTATGACATTGCCACCGTGGAAATTTCCAAAGACAACGGCAAGTATCAGCCACTGGCCATTAATGCCTCCGTGCCGGGCCTTGCAAAGCTGGCGGACCCCAGTAACGGGTGGCAACATGCCTTTATTGATATTTCCCAATATGCCCATTCCCAAGTGCAGTATAGATTCCGGTTCCAGACGATGGACGCCCTCAACAACGCATTTGCGGGATTTTATGTGGATAATCCGACAATCATCGGCACACCCGAATGCGATATCCCGCCGCCTATGGGTTTTGCTGATTTACTTATGTTTTTGGGTCTGAAACTTGGGAAAACAGATGAGGCAGGGAGGAATGAATGGGTAAAGACCGCCAACTTAAATATCGGTACACCTAATAGCAATTTTATGCCCGATACTGCCGAATTGGCGATGCTAAGTGAATTACTTAATTTCCCGGATTTCTATGATTTTTCCGAGGCCGGAGGCGCTAAGGGCAACGATGTTTTATCCGTCTATTTTGGCAACCGGAATAAATTGCGGCATTTTTTGGGTGAAGCCACCGATCAAGACTTTTCGCTACTTCTTTGTCCAATTCTTGCGGCGTATCTGACCCTTGGCGATGACAATTCCGTTCTGTTTGTCTTGGGTACAGTGCAACAATTGTTTGGCATCACCTTGCTTGCCCAAGAATTCGATCTCAGCCAAGAGAAATTCCTGAGCGGCGCGGGCGATGCTGATAATGACGGCTATTTGAACGTGAACGAATGGGACTTTGTGGCGTGTTCCGGCGATACGGAAACAGCTATCGAGGCCGATATCGAAACCTATATCGAAGCCGCCCTGGATCGTTCATTGGATCTTGTACAAAATATAGTGGACACACCATTTAAGGATCCTTTTTCGCTAGATTTGAACCAGGACCTCCAAAACTGGGAATCTGCTTTTTTGAGTAGTGAAATTAATGATCCTGATATCTTTGAACTCTTCCTTCTTCAGACCGCGGTAAAAGATCAATGTGGTGAACCAGGCGTTTCCGGGATTTATAACAGTAATCTGGCGAAACTCCAGTCTTTGCTTACGTCGTCGCCCGATCAATTTCTTGATTGGAAACAACTTATGGCTGCATATATCACCTTGGGTGACCCTGCTAGTTTCGCATCTGCTGACTTTTTAGGTCATTACTTTTTTGCCATGCCCCATCTTGTCGTATCCGATTTCGATACCCGTTTACAATCGCGCTTTGGGGCCTATGGAGATGCCGATGGTGATTAT
>CAYXPO010000635.1:0-3289 GCA_964466925.1 uncultured Nitrospirales bacterium | reverse complement strand
ATGCCGAAGGCCGCGGAGAGGGCCTGGGTAATGTCGTTTCCGCCGACATTCAGGGGGCGTGTGAACCGGAATTGATTTTCGCGTTCCACCACAATGTCGGTGGTGGCCGCGCCGATGTCAATGAGGGCGATGCAGTCGCCGGTATCGCCGTATTCCCCGGTGTGTTTCAGCCAGTTGTACGCCGCGAAGGGGCACACATCCACCGTGTCTATGGAGCGTTTCGCTTCGAGAAGGATGTCAATGTGCTTGTCCACCACATCCACTTTTATGGCGGCCATCATGACATCGTAGCCGCCCGCCTCGGTGCGGTCGAGCACTTGGTAGTCCATCGCGATTTGATCCAGCGAGAAGGGGATTTGCTGCTGGATTTCATACTTGACGATTTGGGTCACTTTGCGCTCGGGGACGGGCGGCAGCGCGCGGCAGCGCGTAAACACCGATTGGCCCGGCACCCCAAAAACGGTGCGTTTCGTGCGGACCTTGGAATCTTTCAAGATTTGGGACAGGGCTTTGCGGCGGAGATTTTTGCGCGTATCTTCTTCCAGCGCGGGATCCGAGTTGTATTCCCGCTGGAAATATTTGGTCAGTTGATAGCCGGCTTTGGTCTGTGACAGTTCGCACAGCCGAATAGCGCTCGAGCCGATATCCAATATCAGCCGTTTTTTCCGGCCTCGTAAAAACCTGGCCATACGTGCGTTTCTCTACCTATATTCACTCATGTCCGCCGCTCGCGCGGCACCACGCATCCGGGCCTTCCGAACACTCCAGTTCCGCTATTACCGCGAACACGGTGAATTCTGTGAAGATATAATTTTCCTCGAATCTCGTAAACCCTTGCAGGTTATTGTAATATAGATTATTACGCCTGTCAAGACAGAAAGCAAATTGACAATAATTTTCCTCCGCCCGCCCGGTTTTGGGGGTTTCGGCGTGGTTTTGCCCGCCTGCGGAAAACGTTATTGGGCCGCGCGCCGGACATCTTTGGCGCAACGGAATCCGTAATCGGGGCGCGTTGCGTCCATGCGATCAAAAAAACGGCGCGCACAGCGGGAGTAAAATTTGGTGGTGGTATAGGAACCGCCGCGCAACACGCGGTACACCTGGCCATAGTCTTTGGTGACCAGTTTATTGCCGGGATAGGCCTCATACCAGTTTTGCACCCATTCATACACGTTTCCGGCCATGTCGAGACAGCCATAGGGGGAAAGGCCGCCCTGATATTTTCCCACCGTCACTTTCCCCCGGTTTTCCGATTCCTGGGTGTTGCAGTAGTTGACGTTGAAATCGTGCCCCCAAGGGTATTCGTTGCCTTTGGGACCCCGCGCGGCTTTCTCCCATTCCTGTTCGGTGGGCAGGCGCTTTCCGACCGCCTGGGCATACGCCATTGCCTGGGTCCAGGACACCCCGCCCACCGGGAACTGCTCCTGTCCGGTGGGAAACGTGTGGCTCGGGAATACCTTCTTGAATTGTTCATTCGTGACTTCAAGCTTGTCCATATAGAACGCTTCGAGGGTTATTTCCTGTTGCGGGCTTTCGTCCGGGGATCGTTCATTTTCGCCGAATAGGAACGGCCCGGCGGGGACGAGCACCATGCCGGGGGGAACTTCGCCCTGGCTCATTTCGAGGCTCACGGCGATTTCTTCGTTGGGGTGCAGTTCGGCCTTGCCGTCGGTCTCGATGTATCCTTTGGCGTATACACTGACGCGGTACAGGCCGGGCGGCAGCTTGAATTTGGCGGGGGTTTTGCGGTCCTGTAACTGGTTGTTGAGCCAGATGGACGCTCCGGTGGGCTGGGAAAGCACGGACAGCGTGGCTTCCATGGGCTTGAGGATGTATTTCCGGTCGTATTGAAAATCCTCTTGAACGCTGATCGTTTCCGTCTGGGGGTAATAATTGGGCAGACTGATTTGATACTCATAGTCGCCGATTGGCAGGGCGGCCCGGAAGATTGGGGTTTTACCAAGGACTTTCGAATCCTTGGTCAGGATCACCTCCGCGCCCGGGGGATCCGACTCGACCGTCAGATACCCCACCAGCGGCTCCATCTCTATCACGAATTTCCCGCTTTGACCCGCCTTCACCTCAATCCGGTCCGACGCCTTTTTGTACCGGTCCTTCTTCAACAGGACTTCAATCCATCCGGGAGGCATGTTTTCGAGGACAACCGGGGTGGTGCCGCGTTCGATGCCCTCGACCATCACCATCGCGCCTTGCTCCGGCTGACTGTCAATGGTGATATGCGCGCCGGCGGCCGCCCGCTGCTCTTTGCCGCATCCCGGCGCCGCGAGGAACAGGAATGGAATAAGTACCGCAGTCCAAAACCACGCGTGATTTTTCATGGACCATCCCCCCCTGCCCCTGCGCAGGGGAACGCGCCGCACGCCGGCGCGAAGTAAAACCCCGCCCGCCTCCGGACGAACACACTTTTCAAGCCGTTCCTCCACCCGTTTCCTCCTTCCCCTCATTCAATGCATTCACGTCCCTATTATGTATCATGAAACCGGAGAAAAGCGCAAGACTATTCCCAGGCCTTTATTCCCGGTTGATCATTTTCACCGGCTGTTCATCGCGGACCGGCGCTTCCACAAACACCGTGAACGGGATCGAGGCCGGGGTGCTGTCCACCACATTATCCACGAGCTTGTTTGGTTCCGGGTCCACCACGGTCCATGCGGTGAAGGTGTAATTCACGTCACGGCGGCGGTGGCTTTGGGTGTCGGGGTCGTTGCCGCATGCGGCATCCTTGGGAAGGTTGCCGTCATCGCCGAGGCGGTCCCAATCACTCAGGCCGGGGCATCCGCAGGTGGACCGGGGCCGGTTCAGGAACGCCGCGAAATTGATGTCGCGGGACATGTAATATTCGCCTGACGGCCCCTTCGGCCCGGCGACACGTTTGCCGAGTCCCGCGTAGTTCAAGGCCATGATATCGGACGGCACATAGAGTTTTGCCTGCATATTTTTGAATTCGACGCGGCCGGAGGCCACCAGGCGGGAGTCTTCGTACAACTCCCACTGGGCGTACAGCGCCTGCGGGTTGTTGGCCACGGCGGCCAAGACACTGTCGGAAAGCCCCGGCGTGATGGTGAATTCGGCCTCGATGCGCTGGTCGCATACGTTGGCGGGGACCAGGGGGATGCGGGTTGCCGCGCCGAAACCGGTTTCGTCCGGACTCTTGGTGCGCAAGCCCAAGTCGTTGTCGGGGACCGTGTTGTACCAGAACTGGGCGTTAAGCGTAGTATCCAGGGCGATATTCGCGCCAGCGGTCCGCCAGTACATATACTCGATGTCC
>CAYXPO010000634.1:0-3289 GCA_964466925.1 uncultured Nitrospirales bacterium | reverse complement strand
GGCAAAGGCCCGTTGCGCCGGCGGAGGCGGGAATGATGGCGGCCGCCTGCGCCCACATGGCCATTCTGTCCATGGATCAGGGCGAAACCATGCACTGGGACGCCGGGCGGGAATGCGTGAACGGTTAGCCCTCCATGAGTGAACCACGCCGCGATATGGAAGCCGTCCGCGCGATGGCGGAGGAACTCGACATTGAGCCCGGTCATGCCTTCCAGGTATGCCAAACGGCACTGGCGCTTTTTGACCAAACGACGGGGCTGCATGGGTTGGGGCCAAGCGAGCGCGATCTGCTCGAGGCGGCCGCGTTATTGCACGACACAGGCTACCGGATCAGCGTGCAAGGGCATCACAAACATTCGCGCGATGTGATCCTGGGGCTCGAATTGCCCGGTTTCAGTGACGAGGAACGCAAGGCGGTGGCGTGCATTGCACGGTACCACCGGAAAGCCGACCCCAAACCCGGACATACGTTGTTTGGGGCCTTATCGGCAACCGACCAGGAAATTGTGCGGCGGCTCGCGGCCTTTTTGCGCCTTGCGGACGGTCTAGACCGGCTGCACATCGCCTCGGCACAATCCGTCCGTGTGGAAAGCAACGAAAACCTGGTGCGAATCCTTGTGAAGCAGCGGCGGCTCTGCCCGACAGATGTCTGGGGGGGGCAGCGCAAATGCGGCCTCTTCGAGCGGGTGTTTAACGTGCGCGTGGAAGTAATGGCGGAAAAAACCGCTTAACTATCTCGTTCCCAAGTTGGACTTGGGAACGCACATGTCCTAAAAGCTGTGCTGTGAACAGCAGGAGGAATCGGCCCATGGCAGTGCGTCTTTTTATCACAAGTCTGTTTATTTTGACGATGACACCGGGAGCACTGGGCGCACAACCGGCTGATACGGCGGGCACCGCGTCAATTAAAAACGACCTTTTTACCCTCGATATGGGGGCGGATGCCCGGGTGCTGCGCTTCCAGGACATCACCGGGAATCAGAATTATCTCGGTCCGGAAGCGGGCGCGATTGCACGAGTGAAGAAGGACGGTCAATCCGTTGAGGCCACACACCTCTCCTTCGCCGATAACCGATTGAGGCTGGATTTTGGCGATGCAGGCGTTACCGCCGAAATCATGGTGCATGCCTATCCGCATTATTCCCTGCTGGAGGTGGCTTCGGTCACCGGCGCGGGGATTGAAGAATTGACGATTGTGGATATTCCGCTCACGCTCAAGGGAAACCTGCAGGAACCTTTTGCCGCCTGCGCGCTGGCATTGAACCTCAAGACGAATGTAAATGAAATTCCGGGGCCCAACAGCCGGTTGCGGGCGATGTGCTATCCGCGTTTTGGCATGGAAGGGGCGAAAGTGGCGTTGATTGGGTGCCCGCAGGCCCTCCTTCGTGATGTGATGAAAGAAGTGGTGTCCGCCGCGGATGAACTCCCGAAGTCGAATATCGGCGGCCCGTGGGCGCTGGAGGGGGAAATCAACCGGGGGTCGTACCTGTTTGATTTTGGTTCGATCACGGAAGAAACCGTGGACGAGTGGGCGGCGTTTGTAAAGAGCCTGGGGTTGAATCAAGTGGATTTTCACACGGGAAGTTCGTTGCGGTTCGGGGACTGCCGGCCCAATCCCAAACTCTTCCCCAATGGGCGTCAAAGCGTCAAAGCCGTAATTGACAAGCTTCACGCGGCGGGCATCTCAGCCGGATTGCACACCTACGCTTTTTTTATCGCCAAAGACACCCCGTATGTCACGCCCAGGCCGGATCCGCGCCTGGGCAAATTCACCAGTTTCACCCTGGCGGAGGCGATTACTCCGGACGCCAATGCGTTGACGGTCACGGAAGACACCAAGAACATGTCCACGCTCACGGGGTTTTTCGTGCACAACAGCGTGACCCTTCAAATTGATGATGAACTGATCACCTATGCGGGGGTGAGGAAGGAGCCTCCGTTTGGCTTTACCGACTGCACGCGCGGGGCGTATGGCACGCAGCCCGCCGCGCACGAACCCGGAGCCAGGGTGCATCATTTGAAGGAATGCTTTGGACTGTTTTGCCCGGATGCTGATTCCACGCTGTTGAGCGAAGTGGCCGCGAACGCCGCCGACACCTATAATGAATGCGGCTTCGACATGATGTATCTGGACGCGCTGGACGGCGAGGCCATCCTCGGGGGCGCGGAGAACGCCTGGCATTATGGATCGAAATTCGTGTTTGAAATCGCGAACCGGCTCAAAAAACCCGCCCTCTTTGAAATGAGCACCTTCCATCACCATCTATGGTACGTGCGCGCGCGCATGGGGGCGTGGGACCATCCGTGCCGGTCGCACAAGAAATTCGTGGATCTCCACGCCGCCGCCAACCAACAGGGCGCGAACATGTTTCTCCCCATGAACATGGGGTGGTGGGCTGTGCAAACCTGGAGCGACGGGGCGGGCTCGTTATGGAGTGAACCCACCTTTACCGACGACATCGAATACCTGATGGGGAAAGCGCTCGCCAATGATTTCAGCATATCGCTCATGGGCGTGGACCCGAAAAAGATCAAGGAGGTCCCGGCCTATCAGCGCCTTGCCCCCATTTTCCAGCGTTACGAAGATTTGCGGCACGCGAAGTACTTTCCCGAATCCATTAAAGAGAAAATGCGCGTTCCCGGCGCGGAATTCACCCTTCAGCAGGCGGCGGACGGCACATGGCAGGCACTCCCCGCGGCATATGCCAAGCACAAGGTTAGCGGATTGGACGGCGGGAGCAACCGGTGGGTAGTGAAGAATGCTTTCGCCAAACAACCCGCCCGGTTCCGGATTGAAGCCCTCATGGGCGCGGCCGCCTATGACGCGCCGGAAGCAGCGGTGATCGAAGACTTCAGCAGCCCCGATTCCTTTGGTGTGCGCGGCGTGGAAAGCGGAGTATCCGCCACCCTTGAAACGAGCACGGAACAAGTGAAAACGGGCACGGCCAGCGGACTTTTCAGCGCATTGAGTGAACGAAGCAATCCCAACGGCGCCTGGGCGCAAATCGGACGGACGGCCTCCCCCCCGTTCTCCGTGGCCGGAAAAGAGGCCCTCGGGCTGTGGGTGTATGGCGACGGAAAAGGCGAACTGCTCAACATTCAACTGCTCAGCGCGGGCCACAATGGTCAGGGCGGGGCGGGCGATCATTACATTCCGGTGGACTTCACCGGGTGGCGCTATTTTGAACTCCTGGAACTCGAAGGCGGCAACATCGCGGATTACGCATGGCCCTACGGCGGCAATGCCTATGCGGTCTACCGGGAAGCGGTGAATTGGGCCAGTATCGAG
>CAYXPO010000633.1:0-3290 GCA_964466925.1 uncultured Nitrospirales bacterium | reverse complement strand
GGTAGGTTTCCAGTCCCTCCGCCATTTGATTAAACACAGAAGCGAGGTGGCCGATTTCATCCCTGGAATAGACGTTCGCACGGGCGGCAAAGTCCCCTTGGCGCAGGCGGTTCGTGGCTTGGAGGAGGTTATGGATGGGTTTAACCAAGGCCAGCGCCAGGAACAGGGTAAACGAGAGTCCAATCACGGAACAGAGAAAAACGCTTCCCAGGAGGGAATGCGTGATGGCCCTGATTTCCCGCAGTATCACGCGGTCACCGATGCCAAGCCGCACACTGCCCAGCGAACCGCCGCCGATGGGCGCGGTGACTTCAAGAATCATGCCTTTCTGGCGGGTATAGGCCCGGAGATGCCCGAGCGACAACCGCATTTCCGCGGGAACCTCCAGCATGTCAGACGATATTTCCTGATGGGGCAGCGCGGCATGGCAGGAAGCGCACAAATCCCCCTTGTTTTGAAGGAGGTCTGAGGGGGCTTCCGAAGGGAATGTGAATCCATGGGACAGAATTTTGCCGGACGGATCTTGCACCACAATATACCGCACATCCGGGAATTCACCCATGACCTGATTGACTTGAAGGTGCATTTCATCTTCGTTGTTGGCGCGGACCAGCGGGTCCAGGCGGACGGCGAGCGCCATGGCCAGCGAAAGCGCCGTTTCGCCGTGCACCTGATAATGCGTACGAAACAGGCCTACTTTGATTTGGTAAAACACGACTGTCCCGAAAAGAATGGTAACCAGCAGGCCTATACCGGCGATTTTAATGAAAATGGGCACGGACAACGCCCACCATGCGGCCGCGGAAAGCCACTGGCGCAACGTGGCCGCAATTTTCGCCATGCCCTGTATGTTCATTTCGCCTTCAGAGTCCATTTCACAACAGTTTCCATACTAAACCGATTTGCGCGGAGGAATATTTCATCCACAACCACCCTAGCATGCCTTTCCCATTGACTTAAACTTTCGGTGAAGAGGAAACCTCCGTACTTTTACCGGAGTTTTGAACGGTAATAACAGGTTAATCCCCTGATTTCAACACAATTGGAAAGATGGTAAATTCCAGTCGGCAGACCGCGAAAAATGGAAAAATGGGTCTCTCCAAGGGCAAAGATGAACTAACGAAAGGACAATTCCCATGATCAGCGCCAACCGTTCAATCAGAACAGCCGCAATAATGCTGGTATTAGTTGCGGGTTCATCATGGGCGACAGATACGTATATGGACCGGTTTATATCCCGTTATCCGGCGGTGGTGGGAACGCGGATCGACAGCTGCGGCATTTGTCACCCTGGGATGAAAGGGGAGAAAATTTCCCTGACCTCATATGGTTCCGCATATAAAAACAACAGCAGAGACTTTGCAACAATAGAACCTTTTGATTCGGATGGCGATGGCTATTCCAACCTGATAGAAATTAACAACCTGTCCTTTCCCGGTAATGGCAGCGACAAGCCCGTGGATACCACCAAGCCCGTGATTACCCTCACGGGTTCCTCGCCCATGACGGTGGAATGCCATTCCACGTTCACGGATCCGGGCGCCACCGCCTCGGACAATGTGGAGGGGAACATTACCAGTAAAATCATCAAGACCGGCACGGTCAATGCCAATGCTCCAGGCGCCTATACGATTACCTACAATGTAAGTGACATCGCCGGGAATGCGGCCATGCCGGTAAGCCGTACCGTGAATGTAACGGATACGGTGGCTCCGGTGATTACCCGCCTGGGAAATGCTGCGGTGACGGTGGCCTGTGGCGGAACATATACGGATGCCGGAGCCACGGCCTCGGACACCTGTGGCGGGAACCTTACGGGGTCCATCGTCACCAACAATCCCGTGGATATGTCCATCCCGGATTCCTATACGGTGACCTATAATGTCGTGGATGCTTCCGGCAACCCCGCGGCCCAAGTGACCCGGACCGTGAATGTGATCGACACCACTCCTCCGATGATCACTTTGCTGGGGGGCGCGAGTGTGGAAACTGCCTGTAAATCATCTTATTTGGATGCGGGCGCCACGGCATCAGATCTCTGTGAAGGTGATTTGTCCAACGCGATTCAAGTGGATAATGGGGTGAATACGGCAGTGCCAGGGGTGTATCATGTGACCTATATGGTTTCCGACAGTGCCGGAAATCCCGCGGTTCCGGTAAGCCGTACGGTGACGGTAGACGATGTCGTCCCGCCTGTTGTTACGTTGCTGGGCAATGCCGAAGTAACGCTGGAATGCAAACAACCTTACACGGATGCCGGGGCCACGGCGTCGGACGACTGCAATGGAAATCTTGATGCTTCGGTGGAAGTGAGTGGAAGTGTTGATGTCAATTCTGTGGGCGATTATACACTCACGTATACCGTTAGTGATGCCGCGGGGAATCCAGCCGTGCCGGTATCGCGCGCCGTGCACGTGAAAGACACCACGCCGCCGGCGATTACACTCACGGGACCCGCCGCGCGTACCGTGGATTGTGGCACGGAATATGTGGATCAGGGCGTCACGGCGAATGATGCCTGCAATGGCGATTTGACGGATTCCATTTTAAGGACCGGAAACGTAGATACTTCGACGCCCGGTGAATATGGGCTTACATATACCGTCTCCGACCTTACTGGAAATGCTGCGGTTCCTGTGATTCGCACAGTGTTGGTGGAGGGTCCCGGTTGTCTTTCCAGTGAAGGGGAAGGCGCCGTGGAAGGTGGGGAGGAAGGTGTCTCTGAAGGTGCACTGGAAGGTGAGGGTGGAGCCGAAGGTGTTCCGGAAGGTGCGCTGGAAGGTGAAGGTGGGGCCGAAGGTGTTACAGAAGGCGCCGTGGAAGGCGAAGGAACAGCAGAAGGACTCCCCGAAGGTGTACAAGAAGGTGAAGGCGCTGTAGAGGGCGTCACGGAAGGAACAGTAGAAGGCGAAGGTGTTTCAGAAGGTGTTGAAGAAGGGACCGCAGAAGGCGTTATTGAAGGGGAAGGCGATCCGGAAGGCATGGTGGAAAATCCACACAGCGCCGACCAGAATGCGGATGGACGGATCAGCCTGTCCGAACTCTTGCGCCTCATTCAGTTCTATAATTCCGGCGGGTACCATTGCGACGCGTCCGGGGAGGATGGTTTTGCCCCCGGAACCGGCGATCAGTCCTGTGTCCCGCATAATGCCGACTATATTTCCGAGGACTGGGCGATTAGCTTGTCGGAATTGCTGCGCATGATTCAATTCTACAATTCCGGCGGCTATCATACCTGTGACGAGGGGGAGGATGGATTCTGTCCCGGCCGGGCGTAACCCGGCAAAAAC
>CAYXPO010000632.1:0-3292 GCA_964466925.1 uncultured Nitrospirales bacterium | reverse complement strand
AATGTGACCGGCCTTGCCTTGAGCGGCGCGGAGGCCGCACTCACGGCCGCCAACCTGGCCTTGGGCACCGTCACGCATGAACCTAGTGATATTGTCCCAACAGGCCAGGTAATCAGCCAGAATCCCGTATCGGGCCTGGTGGCCGAGTGCGGCACGGCCGTGGCACTGGTGGTGTCCGGCACTGGCTCTGAAGGCGAAGGCGAAATTGAAGGCCAAGAAGACCAATGGCAAACCGCCGATCAAGACCATAACAACCAGATCAGCCTGTCCGAACTCCTGCGCGTGATCCAGTTCTTCAATTCCGATGGATTCCACTGTCAGGCCGGTACGGAAGATGGGTATGCCCCCGGACCCGGCGACCAGACGTGTGCGAATTACGCCACCGACTACAATCCCGCGGACTGGAGGATCAGCCTCTCCGAACTCCTGCGTATCATCCAGTTCTTCAATTCCGGCGGCTATCACTACTGCCCGGATGAAAACACCGAAGATGGTTTCTGCCCCGGTCTGGCATAACCCTATTCATTGAAATTGGAGCCTCGCGGTCATTCCCGATGCGCGGGGCTCTGTTTCTTCCTTGGCGGGATTTTATGCAGGGAATTTTGGGACCGGCAAAAACTAGACTTTGGAGCGAAAATCGCTTATGATTTCCTTCCTTTTCGCGATTGGCGGGAAGAAGGTGAAACGTTGGCAACGCAGCGGGAGGACGCCAGCATGCCGAAGATCCAACGGGCCATAGTGAGTTGTTATGACAAGACGGGGCTGATTGAGTTCGCCCGGTTCTTGGAGGAACAGGGCGTGGAGATTATTTCCACGTCGGGAACGCTGAAGGAACTGCTGGAAGCGGGGGTGAAGGCGGTCAGCATCAGTGATTTCACCGGGAAGCCGGAATTGATGGACGGGCGGGTGAAATCGCTGCATTCCAAGGTGCATGGCGGGCTGTTGGGCCTGCGGGACAATAAGCTCCATTGTGAACAGCTTCAGGCCCACGGGATGGAATGGATCGATCTGGTGGTGGTGAATTTTCAACCCTTGACGCAAATGATTGCGCTGCCGGGCGCCACCACGGAGGAAATTGTGGAGCAGGCGGACATCGGCGGGGCGGCCATGGTGCGGTCCGCGGCCAAGAATTTCCGGTATGTGACGGTGGTGGTGAATCCTGAGCATTATGCCTCCGTGATGCATGAAATGCGCGCCCATGACGGGGAAATGACCTATATCACACGGTACCGGCTGGCCATGGAAGCGTTTATGTATTGTTCGGATTATGACCGCGCCCTGGCGGAGTATCTGCGTCAATCGCAACCTCCTTTGGCCTGAAACAGCGTTCTACACGCAGGAAACAAACCATGAATGTTTTGGTGATTGGCAGCGGCGGACGGGAACATGCCTTGGCCTGGAAAATAGCCCAAAGCCCCTTGGTGGACCAGGTGTATGGCGCGCCGGGCAATCCGGGCATTGCCCGGCTCGAAAAAGGCCGTTGTGCAAGCCTTAATGTGAAGCATTTTGCGGCGATAAGCCAGTTTATTGCGGAAAATGGCGTGGGATTGACCGTGGTGGGGCCGGAGGATCCGCTGGCGGCGGGCATTACGGACACCCTGCGAAAAGAAGGGCATGCCGTATTTGGGCCGGTGGCGGCGGCGGCGCAATTGGAGGCCAGCAAGGCGTTCGCGAAGGCGTTCATGAAGCGCCAGGGCATCCCCACGGCGGCCTACGAAGAATTTGACGATGCGGAAGCCGCCATCGCGTATGTGAAGAAGCATGGCGCGCCGTTGGTGGTGAAGGCGGATGGGTTGGCGGCGGGAAAAGGCGTGACGGTCGCCCATGACGTGGACGCGGCGGTTCAGGCGATTCACGAAGCCATGGTGGACCGGGTGTTTGGCGCGGCGGGCGCGCACGTGGTTATCGAGGAATGCCTGTTCGGCGAGGAAGCGTCCATTTTGGCGTTGTGCGACGGGAAGACGGTGGTGCCGATGGTGAGCAGCCAGGACCACAAGGCGGTATACGACGGGGATCAGGGGCCGAATACCGGCGGGATGGGGGCGTATTCGCCCGCGCCGGTGGTGACGCCGGAATTGCAGGCGCGCATCCAGCGCGAAATTCTCCAGCCGGTGATATCCGGCATGGCGGAAGCCGGCGCGCCGTATCAAGGCATTCTCTATGCGGGATTGATGATTACCGAAGCGGGGCCCAAGGTCATCGAGTTTAATGTGCGCTTTGGCGATCCGGAAACACAGGTGGTGTTGCCGCGCATGAAGACGGATATCGTTCCCGTGTTCCTGGCCTGTTGCGAAGGCTCCTTGTCCACGTTGAAGATAGACTATGACGATGCGCCCTGTGTGACCGTGGTGATGACCAGCGGGGGATATCCGAAAGAGTATGAAAAGGGCAAGGTCATTACGGGAATTGACGACGCGGAAGCGGATTCGGACGTGATGGTGTTTCACGCGGGCACGCAGGAATCCAACGGGGCGCTAGTCACCAATGGGGGGCGTGTGCTCAATGTGACGGCGCGCGGGAAGACCTTGCGCGAGACTATCGCGCGCGCCTACTCGGGGGTTCGGAAAATCCGGTTCGAGGGTGCGCACTACCGCACGGATATCGGCCATCGCGCTTTGGCCCGTGAAACGGGTCTGTTTTAAACGGCGCTTACTTGAAAATGAGTCCAAAACAAAGCGAAAAACCTGGGACTGACGCATGCGATCCATTTTGAAAAAAGGACTTCTCGTGGTCCTGCTATTGGCCGGTGTGTTGTACCTGCTGGCGGTGGGATACCTGTGGCTGTATCAGGATTACTATATGTTCCGGGGGCGCAAGGCCGAGCTTCCCCGTACGCCGGCGGCAATGCAGTGGGCGTTTGAGGAGGTGTGGCTGGATGTACCGGGTGGCAAAACGCATGCCTGGTGGATTCCCAAGGAAAATGCGCGCGGCGCGGTGTTGTATTCGCATGGAAACGGGAAAAACATCGCCAATTATCTCGAGGATGCCGCGTATTACCGCGATTTGGGCCTCTCGGTGCTTTTATACGACTATGGCGGCTACGGGGGCAGCACGGGGGAACCGTCGGAACAACGCTGCTACGCGGATATCCGGGCCATGTGGGAGCATTTGACGGAAACCCGCGGGATTCCCGCAAACCGCATTCTTCTTGCCGGCAATTCGATGGGCGGGGCGGTGACCATTGACTTGGCCGCCGAGGTCACTCCGGGCGCCATGGTGGTGGAGAGCACGTTCACCACGATTCCCGACGTGCTGTGGGATATGTACCCGTTCATCCCCATCCGGCTCATTT
>CAYXPO010000631.1:0-3296 GCA_964466925.1 uncultured Nitrospirales bacterium | reverse complement strand
TCCAACGGATAGTCACAGTGTCCGACAGGCGTCCGCCGGTTATTTCGCTTATGGGCGCTTCCGCCATGACGCTGGAATGCGGCGCTCCTTTTGCGGACCCCGGCGCAACGGCGGAAGATGCATGCTGGGGGGACCTGTCTTCTTCGGTCCAAGCGCAAATCATGGTGAATCCCAACCAACCCGGTCAATACATCGTCACCTATTCGGTACAGGACCCCTCCGGGAACGTGGCGGCGCCGGTGCAGCGCGGAGTAATCGTCTCGGACACCATCAAGCCCGTCCTTACGTTGAACGGTCCCCCCATCGTTAAAGTGCGGCTTAACGAACCCTATACCGATGCCGGGGCCGTGGCCACGGATGCCTGTGATACCGAGGTTGACCTGGCGGTCGAAAATCCTGTGAATCCCGCCTTGGTGGGCAGTTACTCTGTGGTATACACCGCCACCGATGATTCCGGCAATACCTCCACCGCGACCCGCACCGTGGTGGTGGAAGAGGTGTGCACACCGGTGATTCTTCTGACGGGCGGGGACCATCTCACACTGGAATGCTGCGCTCCGTTCAGCGACCCCGGCGTGGAGGTATATTGCTGTTCAGAAGAACCTGTTACACCCGCGTATTCGATTGATCCGCCGCAGATTGACCCCTGTGTTCCGGGGGCCTACACGCTGACCTATAGCCTGAATGAAGCTTGCGGCGTCATTGCGCCGGTAACGCGCACCGTCACGGTGGTGGATACCGCGCCGCCGGTGTTGACCTTGATCGGCGATGAACACGTAACGGTGGAATGCGGCGGCAACTATACCGATGCAGGCGCCACGGCCGCGGATGCATGCGCGGGCGGTCTGACGGATTCCGTTGTGGTGGATAATCCGGTGAATACGTCCGTTCCCGGCCAGTACACCGTGACCTATACCGTGAGCGATCCTTCGGGCAATGCCGCAATGGAAACCCGCACAGTGAATGTTACAGCCTGTATGGAGGGCGAAGGCGAGGGCGTGGAAGAAGGCGAAGGTGAAGTTGAAGGCGCAATGGAAGGCGAGGGCGCAGGAGAAGAAGGTGCGGTGGAACTTTGCGATCTATGCCCGGTTCAGATCGCGATGGCTTCACCCTTGGGGGACATTGTGGCTCCGGCCGGTGTATATGCGAAGGTTCCATTGGCGGCAATGGTGACGTTCCACAACGCGGAATGTGCAACCCACCGTGTACGGGTGGTGTACGGCATTGATGGAGCCCCCGTAGGCGTATCCACGGATCGTAACAGCCATTTCGCCGCTGTCGCGGCCCTTGCCGTACAAACCGCGGCATACACCCTGACGGCCTCCGTCTTGGACCTCGAAACCGGCTGCACGGCAGAAATAGCCAAGGTTTTTTTTGTGAAGCCGGGCGTGGATGAAGACAATAACGGCCTGCCGGACAACCCGTTCACACAATTGCCCGGTGACGGGGATCGCTGGCAGGCGTATAGCATGTTGTCCGGCGCAGGCTGTGCACGGGCCGTCAATATGATTTCATGGACCAATCCCGAAGGCCCTGAGGTGGTGTTGACCGTTCCGCGCCCGGATGACGACACCCAGTCGGTGACCGTCACCGCGCCGCGCCGCTTGATAACCCCGGGCGAACAGGGGGTCCTGATAGTGTCCATCGCCTGTGATTTGGTTGGTCTGTTGGGCGAAGCCGAAGCCGCTAAAATACCTTCGGAACCCATGTATCTTGCGGGAGGCGGCGTGCCCTTCCAAGCGGGTATCATTGTCAGTGACGATGGCGGCGTGAGTTTTCATGAATTGGATATGTTGGACTTGCCGGTGACCCTATCGCTGAATGGCTTGGCCTTCTCGCCGGGGATGAACGCCACATTTTCCGGCTTTCCCGCCAACCTAACCAAAGATGAACAGGATCGGGTTGAAATCACCATTCCGGAGGAGGGCGCGTGGAGTTCGGAGTCTGTGGACAACCCGGAAGCGTCCACAGGCATCTTGACGGCACAGACAACCCGGCTTTCCGTATTTGAAGCAGTTGAAGAACCGGTTATGGCGCCCACCTTGGCGATATCCCCCAATCCTGCTTATGACTTTATTGTGGGGATTGTACCGGTGAAGGGCAGTGTCAGCAACGTGATCAAGGTAAAGAATATAGGGGGAGGCGTATTAAACGGCGCCGCCACGGTGAATGACGCGAACGGCGTGTTCTGTATCGAAGGCGGATCGGAGTACAGCCTCGCCTACGGGCAAACCGCCATCATCACCGTTACCTTCAAACCGGTGAATGCCGATGACTACACGGCGGCATTGATCTTCAGCAATACGTCCAATACCCCTACCCTGCGGACCGTCGTCACGTTGCGGGGCACGGGCACGGACCAGCCCAAGCCTTTCTCGGTGTTCGGATGCGCGCCGGCACCCCCGCGCGGGGGATTCATAAGTGATCTGTTCATCATGACGTGCGCGCTGGGGCTTCTATGCGCAGCCTCCCGGCGATGGGGTCATCCCGCAAAACCGCGCGTGCCTCGCTGTTGAGAAATCCCGGACGGGGTGAAAGGGCAATATTGAATTATGGGGTGGTCTTTCCTATGATTCGGTGAAAGAAACCATGCCGCCAAGGGTGAGTATCATGATGTTGCGAAATATGTGCCTGCTGTTGTTAAGCTGCGGGGCATTGGCCGGGTGCGGCAAGTCGGCGTCCGCCCCCCTTGCCAATGGTCCGGAGCAGGACTTGTTTCCCGGTTCGATGGAACCGGCGTATGCCTCTCTGGAAACACCGGCGGAAGAACTTGAACGGGCGAAACAGATTGATGCGCGGGAGGACCTTGCCCTGCTCGATACGCATGTGCATAACGCCCTGGGCGCCGTCCCGCCCGCGCAAAACGAGCAAACCGCGCTTGCATTGTTGGCGTATGTTCCGCAACGGCTGAAACTCGGCCCATGCAAGGCGCGCACGGCCACGGAATATCTTCAGGAAGGGCAGGGATTCTGTACAGGTTTCGCCACGGTCTTTGCGGCATTGTGCCAACGGGCCGGATTTCCGGCGCGCATGAACAGTTTTAACAACATTGAATTGATGCAGGGGCATAACGCGGTGGAAGTGTATTACGCCGGGTCGTGGCATTTTCTGGACCCCACGTTCGGGGCGTTTTTTTATTCCCTGCCGGACTATAAGGGGCAAGGAACAATAGCCTCTCTCCATGCATTGTTGACAGAGCCCACGGCCCGGCGGCATCTATTCTTGGTCACCACCCATCTGTGGAAAGGGGAATGCCTGCCGGGCAGCCCCCCCCTGCCCGCTCCGGAGGATTATCT
>CAYXPO010000630.1:0-3301 GCA_964466925.1 uncultured Nitrospirales bacterium | reverse complement strand
GTCGCATTGCGCGATGTTCTCGTTGGTGTTCGGATCGGATAAGGACAGTTCCGTGCCGCCCCGGCGGCCCGGACCGCTCACCAGCGTATCGCTCGTGAGCACTGCATACGCGCCCCCGCTCCCGCCCAACTGTTGCAGGAATTTCCCGGTGTTCCGATCAAACACCGCCGGACTCGTCCGGCCCGTGGGCGCGAACAGGCGCGCCGGCGAAGCCACGAGATAGCCCTGCGGCGCGATATCCCCTTCGACGCGGGTGTTCCAGCGCACCGCCCCCGTGGCCGCGTCCAAAGCGCAGCAATACACCCCTTCGGAGGGAAACAACCCCGCCAGAAACCACACAGTCCCGTTTTCCACCACCATCCCGCACCGCACGGGCGTCGAGGAAATGACCCGTCCGTTGCCCGGGTAACGGCGGTCTTCCGGCGCGGGCCGTTGTTTCCAGCACAAGGCGCCGTCTTTTGCATTCAGGGAATACACCCATCCATCATCGGAACCGAAATAGACCCTGCCTTCCGCAATTGCGGGCGCCAGCCGGATGGGCGCCTCCGCATAGAAGGTCCAGCGCGGTGCCCCGGTGGCCGCATCAAGACAATACACCTGGTCGTCGGAGGTGGTGGCGAAATACAAGGCGCCGTCCGCGATAACCGCATGGTACGCCCGGTCATAGGTGACCACCGGACGCAATTCCCGGAGTTCGTGCCAGAAATCCTGCTTGGCCGGCGCGGGCCATGCCGGGGTGGGTGCATGCGGCGCTTTATACACCCATTGCTCATGAAGCGGAAGGGACACCTGTTCGGAGGTGACCCCGCTCCGCGCGGCGTCATGCAGATACGTTGGCCAATCCTCCGCGAAAAGCGGGGCCGCCACCAACAAGAGAAAAATACTTATTCGAGCATGCCAATGCATATGTGTCTCCATGGAGATGTTAGACCATTCCACCCGCCGGACGGGATTCATTGTAGATCAGGATGCGTCCACGGATACACAGTTTCCGCCGCGCTGACGGCATTCCGCCATGCGTTTGCCGGCGCGTTCCACAATCGTAATAATCGTATCCGAGGGTGTGATGTAATGAAAAGAGGTTTTAGCCATTGAACAAAGGAGTGTACCGCCGTGTGCAGGGTGTACCACGGCGAGGGAGAGTCTTTCACCGTTGCCCGGAGAGTGGGTGCGTGTCAGGAACTGGGGTTTGCGGAGAGTAATCAACGCGCATTGGGCCGGAGCAATTTGATATAATGGGCAAACGCCCCGATGGTTCGGAGCATAAATTTGCCGCCCCTGACGTTTAAGAACCACTCCCGGCACGGGTACATGGGCCTTCAAAACCATGGAAGCCCCTGCTGGTACAAGAATAGTAAGAGTAAACCGCTTCCCTGAAACTACACACCTTCCCTCAGGAAGAGAATTACTGTAAAAGGACTTTGTAATGCCATCGAATCGTCTGGAACAGGAAATTTACGAGGCGCTGTCCGGTCTTCCGGTCATTGACGTGCATACACATCTTGTCGCGGGAAAGCTGGGGGCGCGCGGCCTTCACGACATTCTGCTGTATCACATGTCAATCAGCGATTTGTACGCGGCGGGATGCCCCAGCGGGGCGCGGCTGACGGAATTTCCCGGCTGGCCCACAAAGGAGGAAGCGCATCAACGGCTTGCCGAGGCCATTCCCTATGTGAAACATACGATGAACACCAGCATTGGGTGGGGGGTACGGATGATCCTCGCCGACTTGTACGATTGGCACGAACCCATTGACGAGAACAATTGGCGGAAGCTGGACGACCGCATCCGCGAACGCGCCGACGACCGCCCTTGGCACCGGGATATTCTGCGGGAACTCAATATCAAGCGGGTCTGCACCGAATGGTCGCGGCGCGAAGGCGGGGTGGACGATGATATTCTCCAATACTCCCTGGAGTGGGTGTTCTTCACCCGGTGCCAGTGGGGGGAATACGATACCGCCGTCTACGAACTCGAACACGCTTGGGGGAAAATGCCTGAACCGGCCACGCCCATCGGGAAGCGCCCCCCCGTGGACCGCGAAATCCGCTCCCTCGATGATGTCCGCGAAGCCGTGAATTGGTATGTGGATGCGTTGCCCAAAGAAATGCTGCTTGGAACCGCCCAAGGCATATCCACCGACCTCGATCTGACCCCGGTTACGGATGACCAGATGTTGGAAGCCTTGAAAAACCGGGCCAATGCCGGCGAACGCGAACGCAGCATTTACGCCGCGTATGTTAATGAACTCTATCTCAGCACGCTGGAAGAAAAAGCCCCCCATCTCCTGTTTCAATTTAGTTTTGGCGCGGAACCGCTGCCCTACGAGACCGGCGCACGCCTCTCGCAGGAGACCCTCGCGCAAGTGGGCGCCATGGTCAGCCGTCACCCCAAGATCAACTTCCAAGTCTTTCTGGCCAGCCGCCACGCCAACCAAACCGTCTGCACCCTCTGCCGTGAAATTCCCAATCTCTCCGTTGCCGGATACTGGTGGCACAACTTCTTCCCGTCCAACATCCGCCAGATCATTGAAGAGCGTCTCGACATGCTTCCCGTGAACAAACAAATCGGTTTCTTCTCCGACGCTTACTGCATCGAATGGACCTACGGAAAAATGATGATTGTCCGCCAATGCATGGCCGAAGTACTGGCCCGAAAAGTCCGCACCGGCCAATACACCTTCGAACAGGCCGTGGACATCGCCCGCGCCATCCTCTTTGAGACCCCCAAAAACCTAAATGGAATCCTCCCCGCGAAAGATCTATGAAGACAAACATTTCCGCAAATTTGGAAAATAATGCGGGAAAGCATATAATATCTTCAGAGGCACAGTTGGTTGCAAATTGAAGTACAGGTCAGAGCAGAACGGTTGTCCCAGTACCAACCACCAAGGCAGGAGAGCTATACAGGGCAGCAATAGGCGTTAGTTTTTGCCCCGGCTGGAAAACATTGAGCGATTGGGCAATGTATAAGCATGTTTAATTTTATGCAATGAAAAGGTTATAAGGCAGGTACTGAATACAAATAATCCACTATAAAGGAAATATAACCATGAACCGTATCTTCCTTTCATTTCTTCTTGCATTCACTTTTGTTGTGACTGCGCTTCCTGCGGATGCCAGGGTATGGCAATGGAACACCAACGGCGACACAGAAAGTTGGACGGCGGGAAACGCCATTGCTTCTGTGGCGGCAACGGGGGGCGAATTGATTGCCACCTATGGGGGATCGGGCTATAACAGTTATTGCTTGAGAGTACCGTAAACGCTCACAGTTTATCATAGAGAGGGTATCATGCGGC
>CAYXPO010000629.1:0-3304 GCA_964466925.1 uncultured Nitrospirales bacterium | reverse complement strand
CCGCCACACTCACGAATGGCAAAATGAAGCGATGGGCTTTGGGTGCTAGGCGCGCGGCAAAATCCGAGATGCCCCACGCCAGCATGATGGAAAGACCGATGCTGGGCACATAGGTATAGCGGTCGGAAAGCGTTACACCACTGATTTGGAGGAGTCCGCTCACGGGCGCCAGCACGCCCAGGAACCAGAACCAGCCCACCGCGAGATAGCGGCATTTTGAAAATGCCGGCGCGAGCAAGGTCAGGCCCATCAGGGCGGCGGCCCAGAGCCAGACCGCGCCTTTGGGCATCAGCATGCTGGACCACGGATAATACACCGCGAGATGGAAAGGCCACAGGAAATGTTCGATGTAGCGCGCATAGGCCGTGGCCACAAGCCCTGCGTTGGCGGCGAAAAACGGCTGATGGGAATCAATCCGGGTGCCGATGGCGCCTTCCGACCAAATAGTAAGCGCCGCGAAGGCCACGGATACTCCGAAAAGAGGAATCTTTTCCAGGATTAAGCGGGGCAGCGTGCGAAACGCGGTCAGGCGGCCCAGGGGCCACCAGTCCAACAACAGGAAGACACACGGCAGGGTAATCGCCGTGGGTTTGCCCAAAAGACTGGCCAGCATGGCCAGGACGGCCGCAAGGTAACGCCGCCAACCCGGTTTGCGCGCATACCAGGCATAGGCCCACAACGCGGCCATCCAGAAAAACCCGCTCACCACATCCTTCCGGCTCGCCACCCAGGCCACCGATTCGGCGCGCAGGGGATGCACGGCGAAGAGCACCGCCGCCAGGAAACACTCCCAGGGGCGGCCCGTCATGTAGACCAGGCCGAGATAGAGCAGCGCCGCCGCGAGGGCGTGCAACAAGACACTGGTGAGATGGTGCCCCCCCGGCCATAGGCCGAAGAGTTGCACATCCAGCGCGTGGCTGAGCGTGGTCAGGGGCATGTAAAAACCGAAATGCGGATGGGTGAACGCCCATGCCACGGTCCCGCCGGTCAATCCGTTCATGACGGCGGGATTTTCTTCGATATACCGGCTGTCATCATAGGCGGTGAACTCGAAACGAACGGCCTGCCCAAACACCGCCATGGTGAGCAGCATCAACAGCAGCGCCACGAGGGCGTCGCGCCGGATATGCACCGTTGTCGTTTCCACGCCCGGCATTGTATCGGTTTCAGGGTGTGAACGAAAAATCACGTCCAAAAAATACGGGCGTGACGCGCATTCGTGAATCGCTGCTGTTGGAGGCGTGGGACATGCGGCAGCGCCGGTGTTACCGAACGCCATGCGCTGTAGTGCGGGAGGAGTTGGGCGATAACGTCCGGGTTTCCGGTCACACCGCGCGCGCGGATTTCTCCAGCAGGCGCGGATACGTCAACCCGTAAATCGTTGGGGCGATGAAGCCGATCAACGGCAGGATGAAGCAGATGGCCATACTGTGGTATTGGTCCGCGAGCAAGCCCATGAACGGCGGGGCGATGGCCCCGCCCACGATGGACATGATCTGGAAGGACGCCGCGATTTTGGTCTTCTCGCCGAGATTGCGCAGACTCATCGCGAAAATGAACGGGAACATGATGGACATGAACAGCCAGCAGAACGGCAGCACCATCCAGGAAACGTGCTTGACGTTCGCCATCACGATCAGAATGATGACGCAGTTAATGATGCCGTACAGGGAGAGCAAAAGGTTCGGCTTGATGACCCGGGTGATCGGCGCGCCGGAAAAACGTCCGATGGCGTACAGGATCATGGCGATGGTGATCACATAGGCCGCCGTGGCTTCGGGGGTGGCGGCGCCCGTGATGGAGCCATACCAGGCGAAGAGCGGCGAGACAACACCCGCCCCGGACGCGTCTTTGACGATGGCGTTTTCCAGGATGTAGTTGACCGCGAAGGCGTTCACGCCCACTTGCGCGGCGATATACAGGAACTGGGTGGCGATGCCGAAGATAAAATGGGGCTGGCGAATCAAGGGGGCTTTGTGCGTCGCGGCATCATCGGCATCCGCCGCTTCACCGCCGCTGTCGATTTCCGGCAGTTTGATCAGGGAGAAAATACCGAGCACCACCAGCACCACACACCCCAGCACCGCGTAGGGAATGATCAGCGTATGGAAATCCGCGGGCACGCCGGCGGCCTGATGCTGGCGGAAGATGAACGCGCCCCCCACGGTCGGAGCGATGATGTAGGCAACGGAGTTGAAGGCCTGCGCGGTGGACAGGCGGCCCGCCGCGCCGTCTTTGGGCCCGAGCACGGTCACATACGGATTTGCCGCCGTTTCAATGCACGCCAACCCGCTCGAAAGCACAAACAACGCAAACAGGAAGGCCCAAAACGCCTTGAACACCAGCCCGGCGGGGATAAACAGGAACGCGCCAATGGCCAGCACCACCAAGCCCAACAGAATGCCCCTTTGATAACCGATGCGGCGGATCAGCAACGCGGACGGCAGGGCCATGAGGAAGTACGCGCCAAAAACGGAGGTCTGGATGAAACCCGACTGCGTCTTGCTGACATCCAGGATGTTCTGGAAGTGCTTGTTCAGAACGTCCAGCATGGCATGGCAAAATCCCCAGATGAAGAACAGGGAAGCCACCATGAGAAATGGAAACAATAACTGATTGCGCTTCGCGTTCATAAAAATCCCATCCTGATTATTGGCTGCATGGTTAAGGGGTCCGGCGAAATAGTGCCGGGCAATTATCGCCATTCTGACTTGGATTTATCAAGAATACGGCAGCGTAGTCGGTAGGGCAGTCGTCCGGTGCCCGGCATAAACGCGGCGATTGCACTCCGTCCTTGGTTTTTTGAAGCCGGCGGACGAAGGCTTGGCAAGAAGCGGAGCATTGCATTTCACCAACACCGCGTGATTCCACGCCGGAAGTGTGCTATTGTGGAGCGTATGCGGATGGTCCACGTTCAGCGGGCAAGGGCCGGCGGGCATAAAAATGGGTTTTCAAGCAGCGAGGCAAGCGTATGCGCATCAGGGTGTTCATTATCGAAGGTGTATTGCTGGCGGGGTTGTTCTGCGCCGCGGGGGCGTGGGGGATTAACGCAAATCCGCTGCCGGTGAAGCTCGTGCAGCCGGACGGCACACCCATCACGCTGCGTATACGCGGCGACGAATATTTTAATTGGCATGAGGATATGAACGGCTATACGGTCGTTGTGGACAACGGTGCGTATGTCTATGCCACCCTGGACGCGCAGGGGCGGCTGTCGCCGACTCCATGGGGGGTGGGAAAAGCGGACCCGGCAAGCAAGGGGCTGGCCCCGAAGGTGCTGCCTGACAAGAAGGTGCAAGAAATG
>CAYXPO010000628.1:2392-3307 GCA_964466925.1 uncultured Nitrospirales bacterium | reverse complement strand
GTCAGCGCCATTTCGATGCACAATCCAAACTCCATGATCGATCTCCTGCTTATTTTAGTACCGTGCGCAGGACTTTATTGATGCCCAACGCAATGGCATCACAGTCCGCTTCGGTATAGTTGCGGTTGATGTCGAGCATGAGCGCGCGCGACAGGAAATCAATGGTGCGCGGACACATCTCTTTGGAATACCTGGGCAATTCATCCGCCGGAACACCGCTCCAGGGCAGGCCGTCCGCGGCCACGCTCTTCTTCTCGAGGATATGTTCCCAATACGTGTACACATGCCAGTCGCGGACCGTGGAATCATACACGCCGCCGATGGGCACCCCTTCCGCCTTCATGGCTTCAAGCGCCTTTTTCGTAAGGTCCGGATCGGGCAGATACATGACGAGACAGACCGCCGTGTCCCCCGCCGGATCGGGGATGCGGCGGAAACCGAGGCCGGGCCGCGGCTCGATGGCTTCCTTGATGCGTTTTTTTGCACGGCGGTATCCCGCGAGAATCTGGTCGCACTTACGGATTTGCGCCAGCGCCACCGCGCCTTCCAATTCGCTCATCCGGTAATTCTCCCCGCAGAACAACTCGCCCTCGCGCCGTTCATGCGCGTAACGGTCGGGCCGCCAGCAGGCCGCGGTGTCATGCCAGCTTTGCGCGCGCGTGTAGAGCCATTCGTCGTTTGTGGTGACAAACCCGCCTTCGCCGCTTACGATGACCTTATAGAAATCGAAGCTGAAACAGCCCATCGCGCCGATGCCGCCCAGGCGTTTTCCCTGGAACGACCCGCCTCCGGACTGCGCCGCATCCTCCACCACGGGAATGCCCTTTTTATTGGCCACGTCCATGATGGCGTCCATCTGCGCGGGGATGCCGCGCATGTGTACGGGGGCAATGGCCTTGGTGCGTTTCGTGATGG
>CAYXPO010000628.1:0-2382 GCA_964466925.1 uncultured Nitrospirales bacterium | reverse complement strand
CGTTCGATGGCCGCCGGGTCCAGGCAGAGCGAATCATCCACGTCCACAATCACCGGAACGGCATTGCTGGCCGCGACCGTGGCGGCGGTGGCGAAAAAGGTGTAACCGGGCACGATCACTTCATCGCCCGCCCCCACGCCCAGTGCACGATACGCCGCCACCAGCGCCGACGTACAGGAATTGGTGGCGAGGCAGTGTTTTGTGCCGATCAATTCCGCCATGGCCTGTTCGGCGGCGGACACCCGGCTCGGTCTTGGATTGTAATAGCGGAACAGATGCGGACCGCGCACCTGGGGGTCACCGAAAATAATCTCTTTCAGTTTTTCTTTGTTTCCGCCACTGAACTCCCATAAATCAACGAGTTCCCACAACTCTTCTTTGCCGATTTTCGTGGCGAAAGGCCCCAGTTGGGCCACGGCCTTTGGGCCGCCCTCGATGGCGAGTTTTTCATTGCTCATACTGCCGTTCCTTCCGTTTACTGCCTTGATTGAAGAAAATCCACTACCCGTTCACGAAACTCCTGGATGGTGCGCCCCCCCTCCTGGAGGCTTTGCTCCAAGAAAGCCCTGCATTCCGCCTGCCACACGGGGTCCGCATCCGGCGTAAAAAGGGATTGTGCATCATCAAACACAAGTTTATGCGGCCCCTTTCCATCCGTCGAATAGACCTTGGCGATGCGGCGGCGGCGCTCCGGGTATACCCCGCTCACACGCAAAAACAGCATGAGGTGAAATCCCTGAAAGTGCGCCTTCGGAACCCGGTTGTCCATGCACATTTGCTCATACGCTTCCTCGATGTCATCGGCGTGCAGGTTGCTCGCCAGCATATGCCCCGCATCACTCAACGAGCAATAGGCTTGCAAATCCCGGCCCCAAAGATAGGCAAAATACGAACCGGCCCCGACTTCGTGGCAGATGTAACAATGGGGGCGTGCCGAACCCAGGCGCACCGCCTCGGGGGTGGCCGCCAACAAGGGCCGGTCCGGCGGAACAAGATTCAGCAGGGCGCACATGACGGTGGTCTTCCCCGCGCCGCCCGGATTGGCCCCCACCATGAAGGATGCGCCCCGCGAGATGCGCGCCATCAAATACGCCGCAAGGTCCAAATCCATTGTATGTGCTTCCAGCAAATCGAGCACCGACAGCATCCGTGCGCCGCGTTGGTTGCACCGTTCTATTTCCGCGCAATGCCGTATTACCGCTTCATCCATGGGCTGATATGTTCCTTCCACTGGTTTCATGCCGGGGACTCATATTGCCATTGAAACGCGGCACAGTCAATTTTGTGGAGCCGGCATTGGAGGATACTGCGCCCCGGCGCCTTGACGGTGATAAGACCCATTACTCTTGCATATATAGAAAATTGTTTATGCGCCGCCGCTATGATATCGTTCATATCAAGCAAACGATGTCGAGGGTTTCATGAGCAAGAGCAATCGTCAGGCGGCCGTGCGGATGGCGCGGCTTAATGACTGTCTATTGAGTTTCACACCCTATCCCATGGAAAACGTGCGGCGCCTCACCGCGCTTTGCGGGGAGCTGCTATCCGCCTCCCACGCCTACTATAGCTGGATCGAACACGGCATGCTGTACACCCCGGGCGTCTGGCATGCCGCCGTCTTAAAGAAGGGCGCAGGAGCCAAACCGGCGCTCCCCCCCCCACATCTGGACCATAGCGCCATTGATCCCCCGGAAGGACGCATTGCCTATGATGCCATTCGTAACAGCGCGGAATCCTTGGTGGTGTTTCCCAATCTGGCGGAAACGGTCTATGCGCACAAGGACCCCCTGATCTCATTGAGCGGCGCCCGTTGTTTCGTGGGCCGCACGGTCCGAAGCGAAGGCCGGACCGTGGGCTGCCTGGCGGTGCTGTTCGCCGATGCGCGCGTGTTGAATGAGGATGATATCCAGTTTCTAAGCATTACCGCGTCCGCCATCGAGGTGGAGGAACGCCGGAAACGCCTCGAAATCGAGCGGGAGAAACTGATTCAAGAACTTCAAGAAGCCTTGGCGAACATCAAGCGATTGAGCGGGCTTCTGCCCATCTGCGCCTCCTGCAAGAAAATCAGGGACGACCAAGGCTATTGGAACCGCTTGGAAGTGTTCCTGCACGAGCACTCGGAGGCGGAGTTCACCCACTCCATCTGCCCGGAATGTTTTAACAAGCTGTATAAAGACATAAAGCCAAGAAGCGAGGAAAAAGCGGCCTCATGACGCAAGCCCGGGAACGTTTTTTCCGGCGGTTTGTGGAGGAAAACGGAACGCGGGGCGTCAATTCGGATTATGAAGGGTGGCGCTCCACGGCCGCTTTGGATCGTGTGCGCTGCAGCGTGAGTTCCGGCATGCGCCGTTCCAGCATCGAGAGGGAAATCTCGATGTCTTC
>CAYXPO010000627.1:0-3318 GCA_964466925.1 uncultured Nitrospirales bacterium | reverse complement strand
ACCCATGGGCTTGACCCACGATCAGGTCATTCAATCCATCCCCATTCACATCCGCCACGAGAATGGGTATGCTGGCGCTGCCCAAATCAAACTCCGGGTGATGGTTCCACTCCCCTTGAAAGGGATGTTCCGGCGCCTCCAGCCAGCCATCCGCCAAAACAAAGTCTCCCCGGCCCTTTCCCGAAACGTCTCCGAAGCCAAGCCCGTGCGTCTGTTTGCCGTGTATGGGGTGCGCGGTGAATACGCCGCTTCCCTTGCCCTGTTCATCACGGACCAATTTATACACCACCAGCGGGGCGCCGGGCGTATTCGGCACAATCTCCGGATGCCCGTCGCGGTCCACGTCCCAGGCGCGCGTGGTTTCCACATGGCCGCATTCCGCAATCACATGCTCCGGCCATTCCTTTCCCGTGACGCCCGGATTTTCCCGCCACCGAATTGTATTGCCCCACCATCCGCCCGTAATGAAATCCATCCGCCCGTCGCCATTGACATCCATCGGAATGGTGGAAAAGTCGTCGTAGTATTCCCCCTCCGCGCGCACCGGCCCGACGGGGTGCTTTTTCTTGAAATCCGGTCCCTCGTACCAATACGCGCCCGATACGATATCGGGAGCGCCGTCGTTATTGACATCAAACACCCCCGCCGACTCATACCGTTCATCGGCGACCAACACCTTTCGGAATTTCAGTGGCATGCGGCAACCCTTTGTTTTGGCCCAAGGTTTTAACGGAACACCGGATCAATTCAGCGGCATGGCGGCGCTGAACGCGGTTTTCTTGCTGAGCAGGCCTTCAATGATCAAATCTGTGGCCTGGTCTTCGTCCAATCCGCGCGCGAGCAGGGTCTGCAACTGCTTGGAATCCACGCTGCCGATGGCCGCCTCGTGGGTCACGTGGGCGGTGGGATCCCGGACCTCCACAACGGGCACGGCCTTCGCCACCGCCCGCCCCACCACGATTTCCTTGCAATCCACGTGCCCGCGCGCGCGCGGCGCGGTGGCCGTCAGTGTGTTATACACTTCCGCCCGTGCGGCATCCCGCAAGGCCATGTGGGAAATCAACGCGCCGCGCGCCGCCTCTCCGATCAAATGCGCGGTCTCATGGATGATGATCTCGTCATTCTCCCGGCCATTGATTCGCGCGGTCATCTCCAGCACGCTGCGCGCATGGCATTCGGCTTCATAATCAAACTTTATCCTGCCCGCCCGCCCTTGGATCAACTCGAACTCCGTCGAAAATTCCCCGCCCTCGTGCACCGTGATGTTGGCGTTGGGAATCACCTGCACGCCGCCATAGGGACCATGCACATGCCGCTCGAAATACGCATAGTGCGCGCCGGGCGCCACGGTGATCCGCGCATCCATGACATGCTCCACCTGCTTGGCGTTGGGAAACGTGCAATGCGCCAGCACGGAGGCCTTGGAATCCAGGCGAATATCAATGGTCAGATGAATGTGCTGCAATCCGTCCTCCGGCAACACCCCGAAACAAATATGCACGGGCTTTTTCAGCACCGCGCCTTCCTCCACCAGCAGGTGCGCCTCGATGCCGTCCTTGGTTTCATCCGCCTCCACCTTCAAGCCCGGCACCAAATGAACCCCCACCACCTGATTCTGATGCACCTGGATGCGCGCCACGTCTTCGCCAAACGGATGCTCGGGGTTCATCCCGATGGATTTCAACAACTCGGCCACCACGTTTTGCGTGCTCATTGAACTTCTCCCTTCGCCGGCCGGTTGATATGATCGCAGGGAAGGCACTTGTTCCGGAAGTACCCCCCGATTTTCCCCACATCGCCCTTGTCGAGCAGCGTGCCGTGACACATCAGGAACGCATGGTCCGCGTGGTCCAGCACCGTCAGGCTGTGCGTGATCGTCACCACCGTCACCCCGCGTTCCTTCAGTTGCTTCAATGCCGCGAATATCTTCTCCAGCGCCTCCACGTCAATGCCGGAATCCGGCTCGTCCATCAACACAATCCGCGGCTCCATGGCCAGAATCGAGGCCAGTTCAATCCGTTTGCGCTCCCCGCCGCTCAAGGTTTTGTCAACGCTCCGTCCGAGGTATTTTTGCGGGTCCAATCCCAGGGTCTCCAGCGCTTCCGCCGCATGCTTCCGTGTCTTCTCTTTGGCCCCCGCCGTGATGAACCGCTGCACGGACAACCCCTCGAAACGCGCAGGCTCCTGCCACGCCAGCGTGATGCCGCGCTTGGCCCGTTCATGCACCGCCACCCCCTTCAGCGATTGACCATCCAGCAGGATGTCCCCCTCATGCCGGGTATAGCCCGGAAGACCCATGATGGTGCTCGCCAGCGTGGACTTTCCCGCGCCATTGGGGCCGATGATGGCGTGCACATGCCCTTCCCAAAGGTCCAGGCTGAGATCATTCAATACCGGCTTGCCGTCAAACCGCATGGTTACATGACGGACTTCCAATACACCCATACCCGTGCTCCTCTCCGGCCGGCGTGCGTGCCAGCGCTTTTTATCCGCTATTATGGCATGTTGCCCCGCCTTCACGCCAGAGGTCCACGGCGGCCGGCCAGCCTCATGGACCGGCCGCCATGGATATCGAAACGCCTCCTGGCGGTTGAACTTCCTGAAAGCCCCGGTTTACTATAAGGCGATACAGGTGCATAGGTTCTTGAAATGATTGCGGCATGGGTGAAAATCCCTAGAACACAAGGAGCAGGGACTATGGGTGCGAAACAACTTCTTTGGATAAGCAGTCTTGTCATTCTGGCTCTGATCGCCGGCTCGATGCAAGGATGCAAGAAACCAACGCCGCCGGACGCCGGCGCATTGCAGATCACCCTAAAGCCCGCCACGATCGCGTATGAACTCGGCGGGAAATGGTCGCTCGATGGCGGCGCTCCCAACGACAGCGGCGCCATTCTGCAGAATATCCTCGTGGGCACGCATACCGTGACCTTCACGGATATTGCCCAATGGGAAACCCCGCCTCAGCAAAACGTGCTGATCACAAAAGACCAAACCGCCACCCTGGAAGCAACCTACTATAAACAGTTCACATTGACCACCTCCGTACTGGGCAATGGCTCCGTGGTGCCCGCCCAAGGCGCGCATGTCTACCGTGAAAACGAACAGGTCACCCTTGCTGCCACAGCCCGGCCAGGATGGGCCTTTGACCATTGGGAAGGGGACTTGGGCAGCGAGGATCCCGCCGAAACCCTGCTTATGAATGCGGACAAAGCCGTGACCGCGGTATTTATCCAGCTCCCAAGTTTTACCCTGACCATTGACATCGAAGGGGCCGGCACGACGGTTCCCGGCGAAGGCGTCCATATTTATGACGAG
>CAYXPO010000626.1:0-3326 GCA_964466925.1 uncultured Nitrospirales bacterium | reverse complement strand
CGTACCGCCCGCGCCGCCTTCCCCGCCCGCGCCGCCGCCCAATTGCCGGGGGGGCTGGGTCACCGGAATGTTCCACTGGTTGTCGCCCGCCGCGGTTATGTAATGCGGGCGGTTGCCTTGCAAGGTGACCGAACCGGCCGTCAATGTAATGGCATTGAACCGGAAGACCGCCACGCCGATTTCCTCTTCGCCGTAATAGGTGGGGCCGCCTTGCACGCTAAGCGTCAGCGCGTTGGTATCAATGGTGATGTTCAACGGCGTGCCGGGCGTGGAAATCAGGCTTCCCTGCGGGCCGGCCCCGGCCATTGCATCATAGATTGACGTTGCGAATGCGGACACAAACAATTGCATCACATTGGAATCCACATAATGCCCGTAGGCATTGGAAATGGCCCGGCAGAAGTAATATCCGCCATCGGCAAACTGCACGGGATTGAATACCAGTGCGCCATCCGAGGTGGGATCGCCGTAACTTTCAAAGGGGCCGCTGAGGCCGGGACGGCGGTACCATTGGTAGGTGATGCCGCTGTCATCATAAATTGCCGCGGAAACCAGGGCCAGATTGGCGTCTTCATTTAGAATCGCCGTGTATTCGGACGGCGGCTGCTGGGTGAACGACAGGGGCCGCACTTCAAGTTCCGCAACTTCCGTATAGACCGTTCCCAGCCCGCAGACGCCTCCCAGGTCCACCAAGGCCTGCACATATATCGCGCCCGGAAGCAATCCGGTGAGGGATAGCGAGGCCGTGTTCGCGGGATCGCCGTGCTGCGTCAGGCTGCCGGGATCGGAACCCGTAAACCAGGTAATTTGATAGGAAGGATTGATGCCGTATTCCATGCCCAGCCTTACCGTGTATTCCGTTGTGCTCAGCGGCATGCCCGGGCCGGAAGGTTGTTGTACCACGAGCAGGGACGCCGGATACCAAGCGCTCTCGCGGTGCAGGAACCCCTGAAGATTCCCCGCCGCTTCCTTGAAAGAGGCCACATTAAAGCGTCCATCGCCGTTCAAATCCCCTTGGCCCGGATAGGCTGCAAAAAGTCCCGGCAAGCATTGGAAATTGGCGCAGGTGAAATTTCCCGCGAAATTATTCAGCGTGTCGCATAAACGGCTGTCGGCGAGGCGGATGCGCACATTCACGGAACCGATGACCTCGATATTCTCGATGTGGACGGTCTGGTCCAGCGAGGGCACATTGCCCCACGGCGGGCATAATCCCTTGGAGGACTTGTCATCCACATTCGCGAGAATGGCGGCTTCACTAAGCCCATCCATGGCCACGGAAGCCTTGGCCCCTTTGCCAAGCCCCTCCAACAAACCGGGCAATAATTCCGAGACAAAGCTCAGGGCCAGCCGGCCCATGAACGTCTGCCAATACGCCACCGCGCGATCATCGCCGATGGTCATATAAGCCGCCGAGAGGTTCACCAGGGCATCCCGGATCAGCGGATGCGCTTCACTGAGCAGGGCTTCATCCTTGACCGTATTATCCTCATTATAAGTGTCTTTGAACAGATGGGGGATGAATACCGTCGTACTGTAGAGTCCGGCAAGGTTGAGGGTTTTGTTTTGGCCGGTGGTTATATCCTCGTATTGGTCAATATCCGGCAGGGGTGTGGGCAGGTCGGCGGTAACGTGCACCTGTTGCACCGTCATCTCCGTATCCAGCGTGCGCTGCTTGTTGAAGGCAAAGGCGGCGCGCACCGCGGCCACGTTTTCCGGGGACAATCCCTCCGTGCAATTGTTGGGATTGAGCACGGCGTCCAGCAGTGCCAGGTGATAATCATCCAGAATGCCGGTTCCCACCGTTCGGTTGGTGGCGCTGTCGCGGCCATGGTCATACCCCACCCAGCCGGGCCCGGCCTGCCCCACGATGGCCGCCCAAATGGGCGATACGCCGCACGCGCCCTCCCAGAGATTGCATCCCGCCGTGGGCCCCGCCGTGGGCGTCATCAACTCGCCCATGATGGTTTCCATTTGTTCCGCCACCGCCAATAGACTGGCAAAGTGATCCCCGTAAAGGTAATCGTGCGCCTGGGCCGGTCCCGCCGCTAATCCCAAGAGCAACACACACAAAACCGTCCAGCCCCAGCTTCTTGCCTTGTTCATCATTATTGCGACCCTCATAGATGAGCTTTCCCATGGGAACCCGCCTGCAACCGCCACAGACGCTGTTTTACTCATTTTACCCGTATTTTCCAGTTCCGTCAAAATAACGATCCTTCCACCGCTTCATTTATCCAACCGCCGCAGGATGTCCCAGTAAGCGCCGCGGGCGCCTTGGCGGATGGCGGTGGCGAGCACGGAATTGTCGTTGTAATTGTAGTTGCCCTCGATTTGCGCGGGATCGGCGTGCAGGAACCGCTTATCGCCCGCCACCAAATCGGTCACTAGCGCGTGCAGGTTTCCCTCCAATCCGGCGTCCACATAGAAGATGGGTTTGAGCAAGTCTTCGTTTTCGTGGGTGACGCCATGCAGATGCGGATTGTTTTCCAGCGGGCCTTGGTGGCGCACCATCTTCGCCAGGGGAGTATTCGGGTAGATGCGCACGCCGCAGGAAAGCCCCACGCGGTCCGGTGCTATGGCACGCATAACCTCGATAGCTTGGGCCAGTGTTTCCCGCGTTTCCCCCGGCGAACCCAGCAGCATATCGAACATGACCGCCAATCCCGCCGCGCGGCATGCCTGGACGGTCTGGCGCAATTCGTCCACACCATAATTCCGGCCCAACCGCCGAAGGATGCCGGGATGCACATGGTCCACACCGAAATTGATTCCTGCGCATCCCGCCCGGACCATCGCCCGGGCCAATTCCGCATCGAACGGGTGCGGATACGCGTAGGTATACCAGCGGATGCGCGGTCCCAGCCCCGCGCGTTCCATCGCTTCGCACACCGCATGGGCATGGTCCATCGGAAGGTTAAATTCGCTGTCGCACAGGTGGTAGACGTCAACGCCTTGTTCCAGCAAGCCGTGTATTTCTTCCACCACGGATTCCGGCGGGCGCACGCGAACGCGTCCGCCTTTGGCACAGGGTTCCACACAATAGATGCAACGCTGGCCGCAGCCCCGTTTTGTCTCAATCCCGGCCTGACCGCCTTCCCTGAAATACCGGGGATGATCGAAGAACCGCCGGGCGGGGGTCTCTTTACGGGTATGGAGCGCGGGCCGTTCCGCGCTTATGGAACCACTTTCCGTGCGAGACACGATGCCGGGAACCTTTGCCGGGGATTCCTTCGCGGCGAGGCAGGCCAAGAGCGCGGGCAGCGCTTCCTCGCCGTCTCCCCAGATGCCATACGTGGCCCCCGTATACCGCAGCACTTCCACCG
>CAYXPO010000625.1:0-3327 GCA_964466925.1 uncultured Nitrospirales bacterium | reverse complement strand
TTCATCATTATCCCGGCCAGCCTCGGGTGCCTCATCACCCTATTCCTTGTCCGCATTTTCCCGAAAATCCGCCTCTGGAACGTCGTCCTCCTGGGCATCCTGGCCATCGCGCTCTTTTTCCTGTATTTTGGCAACACCTTCCGCGGCACGCGCATCGCCGAAGACACCCTTCTGCCCGCCTTCCTCGACGCCTCCACCCGCGTCCAATCCCCGATTCTTCCCAGCTATTGGGCCTCCAAAGGCATCCTTGCCGCCGCCCACTGGGAATTTCGTGAAGCCCTCTACTGGTTCCTTACCCTGGCCTCCACCGCCCTGATGATTCTCTGGGTCACCGGCGCGATAGCCCACCGCATTTTCTACATGGGCTGGTCTTCCCTTCAGGGCCAAGAACGCCAGCGCATCAAGCGCATGGGCGCGGGAATCCTCGGCAAATTGGACACCCTGTTCCATCCCCTCCGCAATCCCGAACGCTCCCTTTCCGTGAAAGACATCAAGCTCTTCTGGCGCGACCCCACCCAATGGTCCCAATTTGTCATCTTCTTCGGCATCATGGCCATTTACATCGCCAACCTCCGCAACACGTCCCGATACTTCGAGGAGGAGATGTGGCGCAGTTTTATCGCCTGCCTCAACGTCGGCGCCGTCACCCTCATCCTCGCCACGCTCACCAGCCGCTTCGTCTATCCCCTCGTCAGCCTCGAAGGCCGCCGTTTCTGGATTCTCGGCCTTGCCCCGCTCACCTTCCGCCAACTCGTCTGGCAAAAATTCTGGCTCAGCGTAGGCACCACCTCCCTTTTCACCGTTGGCCTCGCCGCCCTTTCCGGCTACATGCTTCAACTCGAACCCATCTATTTCTGGCTCACGGTCTACAGCGTCATCATCACCAATTTCGGCCTCGCGGGCCTCGCCGTCGGCCTCGGCACTCTCTATCCCAATTTCGCTGAAGACAATCCCGCCCGCATCGTTTCAGGAATGGGGGGGACCCTCAACCTTCTCATCAGCGTCGGATACATCACCCTCGTCGTCGGCGCGCAAACCCTCATCCTCCAATGGCGCGTCCTTGGGCGTTACGCCAACCCCGATACCTTCTGGTATGCCCTCGCCGCCGCCGTCCTCTTCATCACCCTGCTCAGCCTGCTCTGTGTCTGGGCGCCCATGCGCCTCGGCCTGCGCAACCTCAACACCATGGAGTTCTGATCCCATGCACAATTTCACCCTTCACTCCCGCCTCCATACCGAATTCATCAACATTGACCGCCAAGTCCAGGAAATCATCGCCGCCTCCGGATGCAAAAACGGCGCCGTGTACATCTACGTTCCCCACACCACCGCGGGCATCACCATCAACGAAAACGCCGATCCCGACGTTGTCGCCGATATCGAAACCGTCCTCAACCGTATGGTCCCCTGGAAAGCCGGTTACGCCCACTGCGAAGGAAACGCCGCCGCCCATGTCAAAGCCAGTTTGATGGGCTTCAACACCACCGTCCTCATCCAGGAAGGCCGCCTCGCCCTCGGCACCTGGCAATCCATCTATTTCTGCGAGTTCGACGGCCCGCGCACCCGGAAAGTCTGGCTCCAAATCATCCCCGCCTAAAAACAACGGCCCGGCGCCTGAACGCCGGGCCGTCAAAACGTCTCTTCTCCAAAAATCACACACCATCCGCGTTGAGCGTCGTAATCAACCACGCGGTCTGCTTCTTCCCGCCAATCGTGGCTTCGCGTTTCCCCAGAATCAATTCCACCGAGATCGAACCCGGCGCGCCGCTCAAATCCACCGGATATACCGTCGCCTCGCCCTTCGCCTTGTCAATCTTGATCTGAATATTCTGAATGTTGACTTCCCCATCATCGGCATAGCCCATGTCAATGCCCATTTGCAGCATTTCCCGCGCCTTCGCCTTCGTCGGGGCCTCATCCTGCGAGAAATCCTCCGCAAACGTCTCCATCAGCATGTCCAGATTCTTGGACTCCAGCGCCACCTTCACCTTCTGCACGGTTTCGCGAATCAATTCTTCATCGCTTTTCTTCTTCAGACCCGCGCATCCGCTGAACACCAGCGTCACAATCAAAACCGCTCCCAGACTCTTCACCATTGATGACATTTCACGCTCTCCCGTTTTTCGTTTGTTGACATCCCATACACTCAACTCAAGCGCTTAGACTCCCGCCACTTTCCTCCGGTTTCACGGGAGCACGATTTGTCTTTTCCCTGTTATCCCGTACGTCCCGGTCCTTCCCAGTCTTCCGCCCAGTTTTCCTTCCCCCGTTCCCTTCAAGCATAATCTACCCATGCTAGCCGCCATATTCACCATAATGTTCAGCACGGGCATCCAAGTTTGGACCGAGCCCTCCCTGGTTGCCGTTGATACCCCGGCGCACCGTTCTCCCCATGCCGCCCGCAACGCCCATTTGTTCGCCGCCCGGGGCGAATACGAAAGCGTCCAACTCTGCATTACCTCAGACCAAAAGGGGTTGCCGAAAATTTGGATTGACGCCGGCCCCCTGAAAACCATCCCCGCCCCCGCCCTCTACCGCATCAGAAATCTCCGCCAGAACGAATCCCCTGCCCGCACTCAAACCTCCTCTGCGGCCATCCCGGACGTTCTGCTCGAACCTGCCCCTGAAGACCTTCCGCCCAATTCCACCCAGACCTTCTGGATTCGCTACCATATCCCCTCCAGCACCCAACCCGGCACCTACAAGGGAAAACTCCGCGTCCTGAGCGATGGGCGCTGCATAAAAAAAGTCCGCGTCAAACTCGAAGTCTTCGATTTCACCCTCCCGGACCTGCCCAGCCTGCCCATGCTCATCCCGCTCCAGCCCAGTCCCCTCGAAACCTTTTACGGCCTCCGAAAACCTGATTTGACAGACTGGAAGCCACTCTATGATTCCCTGGTGGGGTATCGCCTCTCACTCGACATCACCCCCATTCAATCCCTCATTGACACTACATCCAGTGCGGCCTGGAACGCGGATTCCCTCAAAAACCATCTGGATTACCTCACACCCGCCCTATCCATGGCGTGCCTCGCATTGGGTGGAAATGAACGTGCATCTTTCACTAAAAATCCGGTAGACACGCTCGACCCCTTCTCATTGCATCTCCGCGATATGGCCCAATGGATCAACGAACGCGGCTGGATGAAACGCGCCTGCATACCCCTGACCATCCCCTCGGACCGCGCCCAATGGGCCCGCGCCGCCCAGGAATTCATCCGTATCGGGAATGCCGAAGACCGCATCGCCCGGCTTCTGATCGGTCCGCCCTATCCGCAATTTGAACGGCAGGCCGACCGATGGGCCTTCCCCTTTTCCGGCTTCACT
>CAYXPO010000624.1:1265-3328 GCA_964466925.1 uncultured Nitrospirales bacterium | reverse complement strand
TACACCGCCCCCCCCGTTCTCGCGGAAACCCCCGAAGAGATGGTCCAGACGGCGTATGAACATGTAAAACGCCTTGATCAGGACGGAAAATTCGTGGTGACCCTGGGCGGCGAACATTCGGTGACCCTCGGCCCTGTGCGCGCCCTCGCGGAAACCTGCGCCCCGCTCAGCGTATTGCATCTGGACGCCCACGGCGACACCCGCGACACGTATGAGGGCAGCCCCTTCAACCATGCCTGCATCATGGCCCGCGTCAAAGAATGCGCCGCCACCACGGTGTCCGTGGGCATTCGCAGCATTGATGCCGCCGAAGCGCGCGGCCTGCCCCCCGAACGCACCTTCTACGCGCATCAATTGCGGCATGACCCGGAATGGCAACAGCGCGCGGTGAATCTATTGGGCGGCAACGTCTATGTGACCATTGACCTGGATGTGTTTGATCCCTCGATCCTTCCGGCGACCGGCACTCCGGAGCCCGGCGGATTGGGCTGGTATGAGGTGATGGCGTTGTTGGCCGCCGTGGCGCGTTCCCGGCGGATTGTGGGGTTCGACGTGGTGGAATTGTGCCCCATGGGCCACCCCCCCTCAGAATTCCTCGCCGCGAAACTGATTTATGGGTTTTTAAGTCATATCCACGCGCACCGCGCGTGGGGCCGCTCAACGTAAGGATTACGATGGATGTCTGATGAGGAATCCTTCAAACGGAAAAATGAATTGGCGCAACGCTGGCGCCGCCGCCGTATGCATCCCAAGGCGCATGACACCCTCCACTCTACCGGTGGTGAAGACCCCGATGAATCCATCGCCTCATATCGCCGCCGCCTCCACCGCGACCCCGAATGGGCCGACACCGAAAAGGAAGACCATCCCGACGACGAGTACGCATAAGCCGGTTCATCATTGCCGGATCAACGCCGGAAGGTCTGCGTTGCGCGGGGCGGGGGGCGTTGCTATACTGAACCCGGCAAGCGGAAAGGATTCGACATGACTTCTGGGCGTTCTCGCATATTGACGCGGCTGGCGGCGCGCATGGTGATTGGGGTGCTGTTGGCGGGGGGCGTTGCCGCGTTTCTGGCCTTTCAATTGGACAATTCCTACACCGCGCGTGTGCTGCTCATCCTCGCGCCCATTCCCATCAAGGCGCAGGACGTGGTGCCGGTGAACATCAATCAGGTGAATGAACCGGTGGAACACCTGAATTACTTCAAGGTGGGGCTGATGGAAGCGCTCCCCATGCCGGACTACAAGGCGATTCTCACCAGCGAGTTGATCGCGGAAAACCTGCGCAACAAGCTCAAGGAGCGGTACGAGGCTCTCGGGATGAACGCGGACAATCTGACGATTGAGAAAACCATCCGGTCGTTGGATGTAAAGACCAGGGTGCATATCCAAACACTGGAGAAAGTGGAATACCAGCAGATCGTGGAATTGCTGTTCACCGCGAAGGACCCGAAAATCGCCGCGGACATGGCGAATCTCTGGGCGGACTTGAGCATTGACACCGCCGAGCGGATGCGTACGGCGGCCAAGACCGGCGCGGTGGAATTTCTCGAAACCCGCCACAAGCAGCTTTGGGAAGAATATACTGCGGCGGCCCGGGAACTGGAAGCGTTGGAAGCGCAATCCAGCGAAGCCGGGATGCAACAACGCTTGTCGGAATTGGAATCAACCGTCACCGCGTATCAGATTCAGCGCTCTCAATTGTTGACGGAACTGGCCCGTCTGGAAGCCGAGGCGGCGGAATTGGAAAAGCAACTGGCTCAAATACCGCCCACTGTCACGTTGCGGAAGGCCCCGCCGGAGGCCGCGTATTGGTTGTTGCAGGACGCGAAACAGGACAACGCGAAGGTGTTGTTGACGGAGGAGGTGAATCCGGTGTATACGGAATTGAATTCGAAGCGGGCGCAGGACCTCGAACAGGTGTCGGGCTTGAAGGCGCAACAGGCCACCATTGATCAGGAACTGAAATCACTGGTGGCCCATGTGACTTCATTGCGCACGGTAGTGGCGCGGGTGAGCCGCGAGAAGTACGCGTTCGTACTGAAATTCGAGAGCATCGGGAA
>CAYXPO010000624.1:236-1255 GCA_964466925.1 uncultured Nitrospirales bacterium | reverse complement strand
CCTCGACCCTCGAATCCACCCGCACCGCCGTCCAGGAATCCATCCCCGAATTCAAGATTGCCTCGCGCGCCGTGAAACCGGAAGAAAAAAGCGGGCCGCATCGTTCACTGATGATCATTGCCGCCCTGTTTGCCGCCGCGGTCGCCGTGCCCGTACATTTCTTCGGCATGCTGGCCTTGCGCAAGTATGCCCTCGCGCTTGAAAAAGAGGCCGCGGACTGAGGCCGGGGAGACACGCCATGAGCCGCACGCGCACCGTCATTCGGGGGGGTGCGCTATCGGGCGCGAGTGTATTCTTTTCGATGCTGGCCATGCTCGCCGTGGGGAAAATGTTCACCAACGCCTTGGATGCGGCAGGCGTGGCCCTGCTGACCCTCGCGCTGCTCTGGGCGGACTTTTTCAACCTTGCCGCGAATGCCGGGCTTTCGGCCACGCTGCCAAAACTGGTGGCGGCCGCGGAACCCGGGGAACAAGAACGCTTATCGGGCGCTTGTTTATCCGTTCAAACCATGACGGCCCTTCTATTGGGCCTGTTGGTGTTGGTGGCGATTCCCCTGTCGGCATGCGCCGGAACATGGCTTGGTGTGGAAAAATATCCATTTCTCGCCATGCTGCCGGGATTCCTGGCGCTGTTGCCCCCGCTGTTTATCACCGGGGTGTTGCGGGACGCCTCCATGGCGGCTTTGGCGGGATTCAACCGCTACGGGCAGCGCGCGGCGGGGATCGTGGTCTCCTCCTGCATGCAGGTCGTTTTAGTGGGGTTGGTTATTGGGATAGTGGGTAAAAGTGTCACGGGGATTGCCCTTGCCATGGCGGCCTCCTATGCCCTCGCCGTGATTTGGCTGATGGCGGCCTTGCCGCGCGGCGGACGCTGGCGGTGGCAGGTCCCGGTGGCATGGCGGTGCTTGAAATTCAGTGCGCCCCTGTATGCGAACAGCCTGCTCACGTTCGCCTTTCAGCGATTCGACACCGTGGTGCTCCTGGCGCTGCTGCAATCCCCGGGTGCGGTGGCGCTGTACG
>CAYXPO010000624.1:0-226 GCA_964466925.1 uncultured Nitrospirales bacterium | reverse complement strand
AAGTGGCCAAGCGGGTGCCCATCCTGCTGTCCCGGGCATTGAATGCCCTGCTGGTGCCCTTCCTGCCGGCCATCGCGGAATTGACCGCGCGAGGGGAGCGGGACGAGGCCGCCCGTTTTCTGCAACGCACCCTCCTCATCACCGGATTCCTGGGATACCTCGCGGTCTTGACGCTCGTGATGCTCCAGGAACCCTTGATTATCCTCTTGTTCAACCGCGAATACCT
>CAYXPO010000623.1:0-3333 GCA_964466925.1 uncultured Nitrospirales bacterium | reverse complement strand
GATGACCGGCACCAGCAGCACGCGGATAAGCGACGCGAGGACGGGGCTCTTGGCCACGACATCAGCAATCGCCGGGCTGACCTGGTAGTAGGCATCCACGAAGGCCGTTCCGGCCGCGTTGCTCAGCAGGTATTCATCGCGCACGGCGCGCAGCGTGTCAATCTGACCGGCCAGCGGAGTGCCATAGGCCGCCGAAGCGATGAAGCACGGGCCGCCGCCGCCGCCGCCGCTATCGCCACCAGCCAGGAGGCCGATACCGGCGATGAGCAGGCCGAGCAGGATGAGCACGATGGCATCCAGCGGGAAGGCCGCCTTCTTATACTCGAAGGCGCGTTCCAAGGTGACCGCCGCCGTGGTGGTATCCGCCTTCAGGAAGATAACCATGTCGGTGATGCCCGCCGATTTGGCTTTCGGGGTCTTCAGAACCAGATTGTATTCATCCGTTCCGGGGACCGTGGTGAAGTTGGCCGCCGTCGCGGTGGCGACGGTCGCTTTCGCAACGCCGCGGAACTCGATCCGGTCCACCCAGGCAATGCCGCCCAACGGGGACGTGATCTTCAGTTCCGTGCCGCCCGCGACATCGCCGTTGGCCGTACCGAAACCGAACCAGTTGGCGCCCGATTTGCGGAAGAGCTTCACGCCTTCCTGCATCTCATCCGTCAACAGCGCCCCCTTGCGCAAGCTGAAACCATTGAGGGTGTACAACCGCGCGGCGAGCATGGTGTTCGGACGCATCGTATCGGGGGTGGCCGTCGTCAGGGCCGGATCCACTTCGGTATTCAGCAGTTCGGATTGATAAGACACCGTCGGCGGATTCACAATCGTGGTTTCTTCGGTCACGTAGTCGAACGCCGTGCCCACGCCCCACAGCGTCAAGCCCTTGCGGACATCGGCGTAGGTCAACGTGGTGGCATCCAACGGCAAGGTCACTTTCGCCGCCGTGGCGTCCGGATTGATATTGCCATCCGGGTCCACAGGACGGCCAAAGTCGAGCAAACCGCTTGCCGTGGCATAGGAAGCCGAGCCTGCGGGCGGCGTATTCGTCTTCACTTCGCTTTCCGCATACAGGTGCAGGCTGAAATCGAAGGCGTTCGCAATCGAACTGCCCGCCGGAACATCCCCGGACGCTGTCAGCGCGGAGATATAACCGGTGCCCAGCGCGCCAATCGAGCCGGTATTCAGTTTCACGCCGGGAAGCACGGTGGCATTCCGCGCGATACCAAAGACGCGGGTAACGCCCGCCGGGGGATCCAAGGCAGGCAAGACCACCGGGGTAACTTCATCAGCGGTACCATCCAGCGTCATGGCCACAGAGGTTTCCGCCATCGGGTTGTCCACGATGAAGGCCGTCGTGTTCACACCGCCTTTTGCCTCATGCCGTTTGTAGCGCAAGGCGTTGGGCAGGGTGAACGCCTCGGCGCCCGCACCCACCGTGATGTCCACATCTTCGGTGGCCGCCAAGCTGAGGCCGGCGTATGGCGGAACCACAAACTCAACCGAGGAGTGGTCCGCGGCGGCGCGGAAGCCCTGGACCTGAACGCCATTGACAAAGATAGGCGTGTCATTGGTCAGGCCCGCACCCGTCAGTTTCCGAACGACGCCGCCGAAGATCCAGGCTTCCGCCCTGACTTCGCCAGGCATCAACGTAATACCGGTAAGCACTGGCTTGACAATGAATTCCGCCGTAATGGCTTTGTTCGCGTTCATGACCAAGTTGGCCGTCACCGCGCCAGTGACCGGATTCGGAGCACTGATGTTGGTAAGGTTCGCCGCATTGGCGCCTCCAAAGGCCAGGAACTTGAAGTTATCCACAAGATTCGGCGTCGCGGTAATGGTCACTGTGGTTCCGGGTTCATAGCCACCGGGGCAATTCGCCCCCGGTGTCACGGTTACCACACCGCCCGCGCCCGGATTGGCCGAGAGTTGAAGGGTGAAGCAATCTGCGGGAATCAGGGCAAACGAGGCCACCACTACTTTATCCGCATTCATGGTAATGGAACCGCTGCCGTCATTTTCCGGGTCCACCACGTCCGCACCGTTGGCACCACTCCATCCAGTAAAGCGATACCCGGGATTCGGAGTAGCCGTCAGGGCAACCACCGTATTCGGAAGGTAGAGCGCCGCCACCGGGTCCGCCACCACCGTACCACCGGCGGTTGCACTGAGATCAAGCGTAAAGCCAACCGTGGTCACATTGGCGACCAGCGTGGTGGGGCCATTCACCGTAAAGGTCAACGGATTCGCCGTTCCGGCATCCACGCCATTCAGTGTCCATCCGGTAAACGTTTCGGAGGTGGTCAAAGTGGCCAGGACACTGGTTCCAATGGCATAGACACCCGCGGGCAGGTTAAATCCATCCCCTGCGCCTGCTTCCGCCAAGGCAATCGAACCGGCGCCACCCGCCACAGACGTGGTTACGGCGGCGGTTCCAACTACATTAACCAGCCCGGCAGCGGTTGCCTGAACCGTCGTGTTATCCAAGGCCAAGACCTGAACATCGGCCGCACCCACCGTTTCCAAGGCGGGAGCCGTCACAAAGATCGAGTCGGCGGTCATGGCGGTACCGGTCTGCTTCGCCGAGGTCACGCCCCGGAAGGGCGCCACTTGTCCGCCAATCAACACCTGATACGCCGCCGTGGCTTGCGCCACGTTCAGGGCCGCCTGGGCCGGGAAGAACCCGCTCAGGGTCAGGTCCATCGGATAGCCCTGCGGCAGGCGGTCCGGATTTGCGCCCGTGATCACAATGCCCGAGTTAAAGGGTGCAAACACGGACAAGGTGTTGAACGTCGCAGTGATGGAGGTGTCGCCCGCGGACGTGTTGCCCGCGATCAGTTTCCAGTTATGGTCACCCGGTTCATTCGTGACGTACAACTGTCCGGAATTATCCGCAATACGGGTCGGGTACGACCACAGCTGCGGCTTGGCATTGCCGGAATTCAAGCCGGATATGCTCAGCGTCACGTTCAAGCCCGTGCCGCTCAGGTCTTCCAGTTCATCATAGAGAACGTTGCCGCCATCCACATAGGTATACACAAGGCTGATATCAACAAACTGTCCAAGTCCCGTAAGGGCCCCGGGCGCTTTGGCCAGCAACTGATTCGCCCAAATATTCCGTGCTTCCGCTGAGGCGTCGCCATCCACCGAATCCACCAGCGCGGGCAAATCATCCACCACTTCCACCATCAACAACGCCGTCTGGCCGGCCGCCACCAAGCCGGCCGCCACCAAGCTGTTCGTGTCCGGGGCTTCCACGGCGATGTCCGCATCCGGCGACACATAGACCGTGCCTTGCTTCGACGAGGTTCCCTTGTCCAAATTCGCAATCAGGATGGT
>CAYXPO010000622.1:0-3333 GCA_964466925.1 uncultured Nitrospirales bacterium | reverse complement strand
CAAGATCATTGCGTATGGCGACAGCATCACGTTTGGCGGCGACGCTTCCCAGGAACGGCTCCAATTCACCCGGCGCTATGTCCAAGGACTCCAGGAACAATTCCCGAAAGCGGAAATTGCCTTTGAGAATGGCGCGACCAACGGCGACAGCACGGTTCAGGGATTGGCCCGATTGGAAGAAAAGGTGCTGTCCCGAAAACCGGACCTGGTCTTGGCGGGTTTCGGCATGAATGATCACAACAAAGGCGGTCTGGAACCCGAAGCCTTCACGGAAAACCTGGTGACCCTCGTCGAGACCATCCGGGCCCGCACCGGCGCGGAGGTCATCCTCTATTCCGCCTTCCCGCCCAATCCGGACTGGAAATTCGGCTCGCACCGCATGGAACTCTTCGCCGCCGCCACCCAACGCGCCGCCGAAAAAACCCACTGCGCCTTCGCCGACGTGTTCGCCGTGTGGACAAAGGTGCTCGCCCGGAAAGACCTGCCCAGCCTGCTCATAAACAATATCAACCACCCCAACGACTTCGGGCACTGGCTGTATTTCGAGACACTCAAAAGCGTGCGGTTCTGAGGTCCCGGAACCCAAGAGCACCCGCGCTGTTTGCAGGCCGGTGCATTCGGCGGCTACGACGGACTCTACGCCCCCTCCGGGGAACCGGGCAACGACCGCGCCGTGCCCGAAGTGGCGTGCTGGGCGCATCCCCAGCGCCACGGCCTCGACCCCTTCCACTGCCTGCGCGACTCCAACACGTACTTCACAGGACGCTTACAAAAAACGCGTCAGATTGGATTCCAGCCGCGTTTTTGTTAGTTAAACAGAATACTTGATCACTTTATCAAGTAAATGGTGATATTGGAATGCCGGGCATCCCAAGAGTTGGATTGAGTGCCTTCATTCAGGAATGAAATATAATCACCTGCCGCCATGTCCAATATGCGATCAATAACCATGTCGTGGAAAGAACCGGCTGGATTATACGCACAATTGCGCACATTTCCATTATGATACAGGTGAATATAGTTTGCATTTCCCGCCGGGGTCTGCACGAGTTGTTGGAAGTGAATATAGTAACGACCCGCAACAGGGACAATGAGTTGGGTGCGTGCTCCATTAAGAGTAATTCCGGAAGAGATTACAGGATAGCTGGCATCCGCAGGGAAGGTTTTCCATGCTCCGGCACCGTTGACTATTCCTACGGGGCCTGAATAATAAACCGTAGAGGCATGCGTATGGTCGCCAAGTGCCACCGTGGTGTTCGTGGTGCCGGTGGGTATCCGCGCAATATCCAACTGTCCAGACGTAATAGCACTGGCAGAATGGGTATGAGAGAGCAAGGCAAAGGCTGCTGCATGGGAACCATCCAGCGTATCTGCGTTGGTGGCGTTGGTGGCATTGGTGGCGCTGGCGGCGGTGCCAGCCGTTGCCGCATAGTTTATAGTGATATCGTTGGGCACTTGGGCGTCGGTAACGGTACCACTTAAATTTTGCAAGTCCGGAACCTGTGCATCGGTGACAGCGCCGTTCAAATCCTGTAAATTTGGGGTTTGCGCAGGGGTGACGGCCCCGCCCAAATCCTGCAGGTTGTGCGTATGAACTGTGGCGGCAAAATCGGTGGCGTGGGAACCATCCACGGAGTCCGCGTCGATGCCGCCACCGGTGCCTGTGTTCAGGCGGGCATTGTCTAGTTTCCCTGCGGTGATGCGTGCGGCATTCAGGTTGATCAGCGGATGCGCCATCGTATCGTTGTTGTGGTTATTGATCGCTGTGGTAATTTCCGCCGTGTCATCCAGCTCGGACGCATGCTTCCCATCCACTGTATCGGAATCCAAACCATTGTCGGCGCCGGTGTTCAGCCGGGCGTTGTCGATTTTGCCGGAGGTAATCCGCGCGCCATCCAAGGCAATGTTCCCATGGGCCGAGGGGGTGGTGTTGTGGCTAACCCCCAGGAAGTCGGCAGCATTCAGGCCGTCCAGCGTGTCCGCATTTTGCGCCTGTTGCGCGTAGGGGGCCGCCGTCATCGGTACGCGCGGCGCGTAGATTTCCAGGCCACTGCCGGTGTTCACGGCAATTTGCAGCCAGAGCGCGCTGTGGTCCGTGAAGATTGTACCCAGCGCGGTGGTTGCGCCCAGCACCACAGAGAACGCGCCATCCTTGGTGGTCACCGCACCGTGGGCTTCGCTCCATAACTGGTTGCCGATGGTCTCTGCGTCCCAAAGGCTGAAGTCCATGGCATACGTCCCGTCCGCCACGGCAGCGCCAGCGGGGTCGCGCAACACCCCCTGATAACTCAGTGTGTTGGCCGCCATGGCGCCCCCGCACAACAGCGCGAGGGAAAGCAGGGCCAGGATAAGGGTTTTGCCAGTGTGTCGAATCGCGAACATGTATCTATCCTCCTGTATCCTTGTGCGTTGAATCACAACGCATTACGTTCAACGGGACTTCTTCCGGTGCACCACAACTACGCTCGCCAGGCTGGTGCCTAAAATCAGCGCCACCAAGCCAAGGCCATTGGCTGCGGGAACACCCGCCGCCACAATTAATTCCACGGTATTGGATAACACCGTGTCGAGGTTGTCGGACGCTTCGCAGACATAGAACCCCGCATTCTCGTTTTGTGCGTCTTGGACGGTATAACTGGGATCTTCGCCATTGGGCAGGGGCACGAATACTTTGCTGGACGCTTCAAAGTACCATTTGTAGGAAACGCTTCCCGTTTGGCCTGAAACGAGGGTAGTGAAGGTGTGGGATGCGCTTTTTTGCACGGTAACGGGGTTATCGCCCAGTATCGTTATAGTGAGTCCTTGAGGTTCGCCTTCTCCTTCAATCTGGCCTTCACCCTCAAATTGGCCTTCGGCTTGACCCTCGGGCTGCCCTTCTGCCTGCCCTTCACCTTCCACAGTTCCTTCGCCGTCCCCCTCGCCTTCTCCTTCAATCTGGCCTTCCGCTTGACCTTCACCCTCAATTTGACCTTCGGCTTGACCTTCGGGCTGACCTTCGGGCTGCCCTTCTGCCTGCCCTTCGCCTTCCCCCCCGCCTTCTCCCGCCAGCGGGCCAAAAACGCCATGGAACACGACATTGCCGGAACCGTTCATGGATTGTCCCACCACGATTTGGCCTGACCCGCCATTTAGGGTGAACGCGCCCTGGGTCAGCAGGGCACCACCGGTGGAGACGAGGTCATCCTTAATGCTAAAGCCGCTGGGACTGGTCCGGGTGCCTGCCCAACTGGGAGGCGTAAAAAGCAGTAGAAATGACGTTAACATGCAAAAGAAATATAAAAAACTTGAGAGTACCGTAAACGCTCACAGTTTATCATAGAGAGGGTATCATGC
>CAYXPO010000621.1:2134-3340 GCA_964466925.1 uncultured Nitrospirales bacterium | reverse complement strand
GTATGCGGCCGCGGCGGCGCAGCAGCAGGGCGCGGCCGGCGGCGGTGCGCCCGGCGGCGGTGCGCCCGGCGGCGGTCCGGAATATGTGGACCCCGGCCAAGCCACAGGCGGCGCCGGGCACGGAAGCACGGTGGATGCGGATTTCACCGTGGTGGATGATGAGGATAAACGGAAGAACTAACGGAGAAAAACCCTTTCCCATGGCCCGCATGCCTCAGGCCGCGGGCCACGGGTTTTTGAACCAAAGAATCACATATGCCGCAACACCGGGACCTATACGAAATATTGGGCGTGCCGCGCACCGCCACGCCGGAAGAAATGCGAAAGGCCTATATCAAGCTGGCCCACAAATATCATCCGGACAAAACGGGCGGTGATAAAGCGGCGGAAGAAAAACTCAAGGAAATCAACGCGGCGTACGATATCCTGAAAAACCCGGAAAAACGCCAGCAATACGATCAATTCGGAACCACGGACGGCCAGCCGTTCAACCAGGGGCCGTTTGGCGGGTTCGGCGGCGGGTTTGACGCGCCGTTTGAAGACGTGTTCGACATGTTCTTCGGGCAGGGCCCCAGGCGGCGGAGCGGCGCCCGGCCCGGAAATGATCTCGAGTTTCATCTCGGCATCACGCTGAAGGAAGCAGCCTTCGGGGCCAAGAAAAAAATCCGCTTTCACCGGCAGGAAGCCTGCGCCGAATGCAAAGGCAGCGGCGCGGCGCCGGGATCGCAACCGGAATCCTGTTCGCAATGCCGGGGTACCGGCCAGGTGCGCGTGGCCCACGGTTTTTTCAGCGTGACAAAAACCTGTCCGCAATGCCGCGGGGCCGGGCGGGTGGTGACCAAACCCTGCCGCAATTGCAGCGGCGCGGGACATGTCAAAACCGTGCGCGAACTGTCCGTGGATGTGCCGGGCGGCGTGGATACCGGCTCGCGGTTGCGGGTCACGGGCGAAGGCGAACCGGGTTCCGGCGGCGGCCCGCGCGGCGACCTGTATATTTTTATCGAAGTGGCCCCGCATGAACTGTTCGCGCGGGACGGGACCATGCTGCTGTGCGAAGTGCCCATCACCTTCTATCAGGCGGCGCTGGGCGACACCATCCGCGTGCCCACCCTGGACGGCGAAGCGGAATTGAAGATTCCCGCCGGCACCCAGCCGGGCACGCAATTGCGCCTGCGCGGACTGGGTTTGCCCGACTTGCGCGGCTAC
>CAYXPO010000621.1:0-2124 GCA_964466925.1 uncultured Nitrospirales bacterium | reverse complement strand
CATGTTCCGCACGTCCCTGGTCCGGCGCTACGGCGGCTACCGCCAGGGCGATTTAATCGTTAAAGTGCTTGTAGAGACGCCTTCCCGGATTACGCGGCGCCAACGCGATTTGCTGAAGGAATTCGAGGAAAACGGCGACCCGCGCAGCTATCCAATTCAACAGGAATTCCGCGAAAAAGCCCGGCGCTCCAAGGAGTAGGCGGTGCGCGGGAACCTATTGCGCCACCAGCACGCGCGCAAGTTTCTTCTCCGATTTCAACCGCCAGAATCCGTCGCCCCACAATACGATTTCCTGCTTTCCATAAAGATGTGTCATACTGAAGGCGGTGTACCCAGGTAAAACGACCTGGCATAAGGAGGAGGTCCGCCATGACGTCACGCGAACGCATACTCGCCACGCTGCATCACCGGGAACCGGACCGTGCCGCAATTGATCTCTCCGGACACCGATCCTCCGGCATCTCCGCCATGGTGTATCCGAAACTGCGGGCGCTTCTGGGATTGCCGCCGAAGCCGGTGCGGGTGTACGACCCGATTCAGCAGCTTGCCATCGTGGATGAGGATGTGCTGGAACATTTTGGCGTGGACACCATAGAACTCGGACGCGGTTTCGCGCTGGATGATCGGTGGTGGACCGATTGGACGCTGCCGGACGGGACGCCCTGCCAGATGCCGGTGTGGGCGATGCCGGAGCGTGAAGCGGGACGCTGGGTGCTGCGCTCCGGCAGCGGACGCCTCCTCGCGGTGATGCCGGACGGCGCACAGTATTTTGAACAGGTCTACTGGCCGTTTTATGATCAGGATGATAATCCCGCCCGCATCCGCGAGGCGATGGGTGAATCCATGTGGACCGCGATTGGTTCGCCTCCGGGCTCGGAAATCTCCGGGCCGAACGGGTTGGCCGTACTGGCCGAGGGCGCTCAGCGATTGCGTGCGCGCACGGACCGGGCGATTATCGGCCTCTTCGGCGGGAATCTGCTGGAAGTGGGCCAGTTTTTTTACCGTAATGATCATTTTCTGATGCTCCTCGCCCAGGACCCGGACCGCGTGCATCAATTCCTCGACAAGCTCGTGGAATTCCATCTTGGCAACCTGGATAAATTTCTCGGGGCCGTGGGTTCCTGCATTGATGTCATTCTTTTCGGCGACGATCTGGGCATGCAGAACGGCCCGCAAATCTCTCCCGCAATGTACCGGGAATATTTCAAGCCGCGCCACGCCATGATGTGGAAACGCGCGAAGGAACTCGCCAACGTCAAGGTCATGCTGCACTGCTGCGGCGGGGTGCGGGAATTGCTCCCCGATCTGATTGATGCGGGCCTCGACGCGATCAATCCCGTGCAGATCACCTGCCGGGGCATGGAGGCCGAAGGCCTGAAACGTGACTTTGGAAACGACATTACCTTCTGGGGCGGCGGATGCGACACCCAGCAAATCCTGCCCAACGGCACGCCCCATGAGGTGGCGGAACACGTGAAACGCCAGGTGGCTGTCTTAAAACCCGGCGGCGGATTCGTGTTCCAGCAGGTGCATAATATTTTGTCGAATGTCCCCCCGGAAAACATTGTGGCGATGTACGAAGCCGTGCAAAACGTGTAAATAAACGGAGAATAGCCTTATGTTGAAAAAGAGCCTAATGTTCCTGTTTCTGGCTGTTGCCTTGTGGGGATGCGCCACGCAACAAACCGAAAAAACAAATCTTGCCCCGCCGCTTCAGATTGCCCATTGGATCAAGGGTGAACCGGTGGATTTGGCGGCGCTCCGCGGACAAAAAGTGGCGGTGGTGGAGTTTTGGGCCACTTGGTGCGGACCCTGCCGGGCCAGCATTCCGCACCTGACCGAGTTGCAACGGCAATATAAGGACTCGGCGGTGTTTGTGGGGGTTGCCGAAGAAACCGTGAATGAAGTAAAACCGTTTGTCGAGAAAATGGGCGATCAAATGAACTATACGGTCGCCCTGGATGACGGGGGCAAAACCGCCGCCGGTTATATGGACGCCAACCATGTGGATTACATCCCCTATGCCTTCATCGTGGACAAAACCGGACGGATTGCCTTTCACGGCCACCCCATGGATCCCCAATTTGAAACCGCACTCAAAAAAGCGGTGGGGGGAGAATGACA
>CAYXPO010000620.1:0-3342 GCA_964466925.1 uncultured Nitrospirales bacterium | reverse complement strand
CTTTTGGCAAATGATTCGCTGCAAGAACATCCTGTATCGCCAATTAACTCAACAGGAAGGTATCCCGGGGCTGTCCTATTTTAGCCAGTTTTATTCCAACATAAGCCGGTTGCGGCGGTCTCTTTCTAGACAAAGAATTCAGATCGCCGACAGCCATCTGAATCGGACCGGACGGGTAAAAAAGATTGAACTCAGAATCGCCCCCGGAGACAATATCGCGGAGACCAGAAATGATTTTCGAACGTTACTCAACGATTATCGGGCCTTGCTGGCGGGTGGCGGCAATACCTCTTCAGCACGGTTCGCGGTATCCGTTCATTTTGTGAAACGGTGGGCCCGGAAAAATGTGCAGCGTCCGCCAAAACCGGAAAGCTATCCGGAACATGGAGACAGCTTCACGCAGCGCGACCAGCGTTACCGGTATTACCACTACCTGCACGAAGTGTGGGGGCAGATGGAATCCCTCTATGCCGTCATGCAAAGCGCGCCTGCTTTGAGTTTCTTCGTTCGCGGCATTGACATGGCCAATCGCGAACGCAGTGTGCCCAATTGGGTGCTTGCAACGATATACCGGGAATTCAGGCGGCGGATGCAGCAAAGTCATCTTGCAAGCAGGGCGGATTATTATCCTATACGATACACGGCGCATCTGGGAGAAGAATTCGAGCATCCAGTCACAGGGCTTCGCCATATTTATGAAGGCATTCGTTATTTTGGGTATAGAGAGGGAGACCGGATTGGCCATGGCATTGCACTCGGCATTGATACCGGTAAATGGATTGAGGCCCATCCCACTGTTTATGTTCCAGTTGAGGAATACCTGGACGACCTGACCTGGGAATGGTTGCTCTACACCCTTGAAGAAGTCCCTGATGAAGGCGACAGAATTTATGTTGAATCGGAGTTAATGAATCTTTCAAACCTTTTATATGATTCTGATGGAGGCCACTGTAGATGTCATCGCATTAAAACCCCGCCGGATGCCGCCGCATTGACTCGGTGTTACCAAAAGCGGTTTAGGGATGAAATTCTGATAGAACAGAATATTTTGGACAGGGATGAAAATGGTTTGCTCCATGCCGCCACCGGCGGTGCGCCGCAATTCGGGACCTCGAAAGATGCAACTCTGTTATCCGCCTACTTTTTTTGCGAACGTTTATGGCATCGCGCCCGGCAACTTGGCACAAAAGCGCTGAATACAAGCGCAAATCATTACCCGCGCCGCTTGAAACGCATGCAGGAATGGATGCGAAACATGGTAGGACGCGAAGGCTTTGTGGTGGAATGTTGTCCCTCTTCCAACCTTTTGATTGGCGACTTGGGATCGTATGGCCAGCATCCCGCGTTTCAATTTGCTCCCCCCAACAAATTCCCCGCCACGGCCGTTTCTTTTTCCATCAATGCGGATGATCCGCTTACTTTCAATACCACCCTTGAAGATGAATTAAGGCATTTGCATAACGCCATGCGCGATGAACTGAACGTTGAGCGCGGGATGGCGGACGCATGGGTTCGTGCCCGTTGCGAGGAAGCGTGGCGGAGTTCGTTTGTGTTCTATTTCAGCAATGTTTCATCCGCGCAGGCAGACGCAATGAAGCATTGGTTGCTCATGAGCAGGGCGTATGACCAAATGACGTCACGTCTCTAGTTTCTATTCCAGAGAGAATCCTGGAAAAACTTCACGTGCTGGGAGCCTGATTGCGCTTGCCGCCCGTTTTGAGGCATCATCAGGCAAACAAACCAGAGAACCGGCAACCCAAAAGGGAAGTCTTTATGTCTGAAACAGAAAAATCATCGCCAGACCCTGCACAAATTTCTCCGTCTGCCAAACCAAATCGAGCGTTCTGGATTATAGTGTTATTTTTCTGGTTGGGTTCAGCCTTATGGTTTCTCTTCACCCCTGGGCAGGAAACCGTCGAGCGGTTTTTCACGCGGGGCTGGTACCGGGTGATGGTCGGGATCATGACGCCGCTCACGCAGTGGGCGCCGTTCTCCATCGCGCTAATGCTCACCATCGTGCTCATTGTCGGCTTCCCCGTGCTCTGGCTCACCAACTGGATTTACCTGCGCCGGTGGAAGAAGCGTTCGCATTGGGCGGGACTCCTCTGGGGGCCGAAATGGGCTTTGGCGGGCGTGCCGGTATTGCTGGTCTGGTTTGTGGTGTTTTGGGGCGCGGGCTATCAACGCCTGCCGGTGGAAAAAAGGCTCGAATTGCCCACCCAGGACATCCAGGACGCCGAGGCCGCGCAACTGCGCGCGCTGCTGCTTACCGTAATCCAGCGCGACATGCCGCCGCCGGAAGCGCGCGATATCAACCGCACCATCGCCGCCATTGCCGCCGCCATGAAAGACATCACCGCCACATGGGACGGACGCCCCATCACCCTGCCCGCGCGCGTGAAAGCCACGCCCAAGGGTTTCCTCATGTTTAACGGCACCTCCGGCATGTGCTCCCCATACACGCTGGAGGCACAGGTGGACGGCGGCCTGCCGGACACGGCGTTCGTGTATGTGGCCGCGCATGAATTGGGGCACATCGCGGGCTTCTGCAAGGAAGACGAAGCCACGCTTATCGGATACGTGGCGGGCCTCCGCGCCGCCGATCCGTTCGCGCGGTATGCCTGCGCGCTCGATGCGTATGTGGACCTGGCCAATCAACTGAAACAGGAGGAACGGAAAGCCGCGTTCGACGCCTTGCCCGAGGGCGCCCGCGAGGACCTGAAAAAAGCCTCAGAAGCGCACAAAAAATACCGGGTAGACTGGTTCAGCAAGATCAGTTGGCGCGTATACGACAAGTATCTTCAGTCGCAGGGCATCAAAGAGGGCCGGAAAAATTATTCGCGCGGCATCACCTTGTTCACCTACGCCTGGCGCAAAGGCTTGGTGACGCTGTAAAGGGGAGGGTGCATGCAAAAACTGCTTGTTCTCAGTTGTTTTGTTTGTCTGGCCGCCGGCATGGCGCGGGCCGAATACGCGGACTATATCTATGTTCCCCCACCCAAAACCGCCGCTTTGAACACCCAGCAATATCCTATCCCCCCGGAGGACATTGCCCGCTATCTCGATCAGGAATACCCGGAACGGGTGCTCACCGCTTTCATGGGTAAGAACGCGGAACTTCGCGCGGCGGCGGAGTCTCCCGGGCTCGACGTGGCCCGCGGCATGGACCTCGGCGCAACCGCTGAGGAATTGTTTGGGGAGGGGTTCTTTGACGGTGGCTATTGGAATTTCCTCGCCTCGATTACTTCCTTGGATGCCTATGCTATGCGTGTGCAAATAGACATGAGCCCGCTGGGCAACGGCGAGGAAGTCTATGTAATTGACCCCTCCCAGAATCGCGCT
>CAYXPO010000619.1:1188-3350 GCA_964466925.1 uncultured Nitrospirales bacterium | reverse complement strand
GCGCCTCACTCCCTTTGGGCGCCGCGATTACCGACAGGTTCTTGACAAGGAGCCGGGTGTCTTCCCCGAGAGTGACTTCAATACGCTCTCCGGTTGTCGTACCGTTTTCAAACGCCATGCGCAGGCCGGCCGCCACCTTGACGGGCATGCGGTACGGGGTGGTCAGATTTCCATACCCCAGCGTCGCCCCCGAGGCGCTCACGGAGGCAAGGTGCGCCATTGCCCCATCAACGTGAAGTTGAGCCGTGAAGGTGGCCGCTCCTTGGAGGGCCGGCAGGCCGAACCAGCCCCCCAGTTCCGCCAGATCAATCTCGCCCGCGAGCACACCCTTCAGTTCCGGCGGCGCGAAGCTTGCCTGCCAATCCTTCAACTGCATCCGCGTGGACGTGCCGGCGTGAAACGTTACGGCCGCGCCACCGATGCCGGCGTTATTGGCGCTCAGCGATGCGTCGGCGTGCAGCCGTGCGGAGACCTCCGATGGAAGTTTCAACGCGCCATACGCCGGTCCGTTTGTCGAAACATCAAGATTGGCCGTTAAGGGTGTGCCAAGCCCGCTCTTCACCGTGACGCTGCCGCTAATCTTGGCCGCGAAATCGGAAAATGCCTCCGAGCCGAACCACGCCTTGGTCCACGCCCGGCAATCCACGTGTTCCAGGGCCGCCTCGGCGGAAAATGCCGAAGACGAGCCGAGACGCCATTGCGCCTTTACCGTGCTCCCCTGCCAATCGGTTGCGAACGTTCCCGCGCCGCCGGGCCGTTGGCCGAGTGTGCCCTGTGTGGTCAGGAGGCACTCCGGCGGGGGCGCGCCCTCGATCGAGGGCGTCAGCCGGGCCGTGATGCGATAGTCAGGACGCGACCATTCTGCTTCAACCACGGTTGAAAGGGCGTTCAGGCGCGGCGCATACTCCAGAACGTTCCGATAGGCCTGCGGGATGGACGCCCGGAGTTGCTCCCGAGACCAGTCCGCCAAACTCAGCCGGGCTTCGAATTGATTGGGATCGCCCCGAAGTTCCGCCTCAAGCAACTGGCCATCATTGAGGACGGCTGACACGTTTACTCCGGAGTCGTCCTCCAGCCTGCCATCGGCCGCTATCCGCAAGGTTCCCGTGTAGTAGGGCGCCTCGGCGGGGCCCACGGCCATGCCTTCCAAGGTGGCCAAGAGTTGCCCCGAGGCTCCTTTGAGAGCACCCTCCCGCCACGCAAAGCCGAGCCTCGAATTGTTTATGCTTAGTGTGTCAAAGTATACGGGGAGGGGAAGCAGGTCTTCCGCGGCGGCGCTCCATAACGCGTCTTGAAGCGTCAGATGGCGCACATCAAGTGTAACCTCTGGCGCGGTGGACCACTGCGTCAGTTCGGACGACGCTTCGACGCTCACCAGCCCCGGAAGATTCACCTGACCCTCCACTCGCACCCGGCCTCCTTGGCGGTTGAACAGAAGTTTCGCGTCGCCGGCAAAAGACTTCAACGCGCTCCCCGTGCCGGGTCTCGACCACTTGGCAAGAACAGGGCTTCCATGCAGATTAAACTCGAGGGCATCCAAGGCATCAATCGTCCCTGCAATCCCCACCCCCTCGAGATCGAGGAACCAGGACGGCATTTCGGTGCGCAACGCTATCGCGTTAATTGATATTCCCTTGGGCAGGAACGGCAGCGGGTCGAGGCCGCTTGATGGAGCGCTCAGGAATCGCACCAGAAAATCGTAGTTCCGGTGTCTCGAATCGCCCCCCGCGAGGTCCAAGGCCAAGTTCTTGAGTGTGACGTATTGGAGATGACGTTTATCCTCCGGCCAAAGGGCGTAATCGAGTTCCAGGCCTTCCAGACGGATGAGCGGCGGTTCAGTCGGTTCGGACGGGGTATCGTAGACGGCCAGACTCTTCACTGTGGCTCGCTTACCCAGGGACACGCCGGAAACTTCCGTCCGCCCCCCCAGCACGCGGTCAATTCCCGCCGACACCAGCCACGTTTGTGCCATTCCCATCCACCACAGCACCATCGCCACCGCCCCCAAGAGAACCACAACGAGCAGGCCGGCGCGCAGGCTTCGTGCCAGAAACCGCGGACCATCTTGACGTTTTCTCTTCACCAGACCAACCTTTTTTAGGGCGGCATACAAATCCGTAATCTTTGGGCGTATGAATGCTGAAACGCCAACTCCCACAAAT
>CAYXPO010000619.1:0-1178 GCA_964466925.1 uncultured Nitrospirales bacterium | reverse complement strand
GCGCGTGTTGCAAAGAGGGCAAGCGCTTCCAAATCATGGTAGCGCCCGTGCGTGAATAAAATTTCGCGTTGCCGGCCTTCGCTTTGAAAGCCGGAGCGGATGAGAAAGGCGCGCAGCCCGGTTTCGGAATCCAGGCAATGGGCCGCCAGTTTCTTGAGCCGCAGGCGGACAAATCCAAAATCGCACAGGAACCGGAGGGCGTCTTCGGCCATGGGCCCTTCATAATCCGCCTCTTCAAAGAAGAGCAGCATGATTTCTGCGAAGCCCGCTTCGTGATTGACGCCCCGAATCCCGCAAAATCCCCGGATCATGCCTGTCTTGTCTTCAACCGCGTGAAATGCGCCTTTCACGGCGTCTTTATGACCAATCATCTCCCGCAGTTCATCCGCCGTGGGCAACAAAGGTTCGCGCCGGGCGTCCAACAGGGAGGAATGGGGTGTTTGGGGGTTGTACAGGATGTGAAGAAACGCGGCGTCATCCGGTTCGGCCGCTCGGATGAAGGTATGTTCGGTGGTAATCATGAAAGGGGATGACGCGCCCCGCCCCGCCGGCGGCTAGGGGCGGGTTCCAGCGCGGGCGCAACGGGCGCTAAATGCTGAGTTCGTTCTTTTTTTCGTACCGGAACGTTTGCCAGTCGCGCCACAGGGCGTTGAGGAAATTGACAAAGGCATCCGCGCGGGCCACCGTGGATATTTTCGTGATATGCTTCATACCTTCCGCTCCATGTTGAATTTTTTCCAACGCCTATTAAAACATACTTGCCCCCCGCACTACAAGTGGATGCGCCGCACTTCAGGTATTGGAGGTGTTGGCGGTGTTGGAACCGTTGGGATTCTGCGGGTTTTTATTGGTCACAATCGGGATCATGATCTGGAGCACGTCCTCGATAAAGGCCAGCTTGCGCTCCGGGGTCACCGTTTGCGCCCGCGCCGGTTCCTTGCTTACCCGGCCCAAGTGTTTCACCATGCACATCCTTTTGGTTGACCGTCCGTCACCCGCGTTTCAATCCGTCGCATAGCCCATTTTGGTTTGAAACGCATTGATGAATTTAACAATGATGGCCAATTTGACCTCCGGCGCCACCGACGCGGCGTGTTCCGGGGATCGGCTGATCAATCGTATGCGTTTTAACACGGCCGTCCTTTATTTACCCGTTGTTGCCGCCATTGTCCACCGGG
>CAYXPO010000618.1:0-3362 GCA_964466925.1 uncultured Nitrospirales bacterium | reverse complement strand
GGCGTATGAGCGAGGTGGCGCGGTCCGCCGCTTTGGCGATTTCCCCCAGGCTTTCCCGCGCGGGGTTGTCCGGCGGAATATCTTCATTCAACAGTTCCAAATATCCTGTGATAACTTGCAAGAGGTTGTTGAAATCATGGGCGACCCCTCCGGCCAGTTGGCCTATCGCCTCCATTTTTTGGGCCTGCTGGAGTTGACCTTCCAGTTTGGCGCGTTCCGTTTCCGTGACTTTGATTTCGGTGATGTCCGAACAGGCCGCCACCCCCGCCACGATGTCCCCTTTGCCATTGCGGACCGGCGAGGCCGACATCAGCACCCAGCGTTCTTCGCCGGTGGAGCGCCGCACGAGACACTCCATATTCTGGGTGGCCTCGCCATAGAGCGTGGCGCGCGTCAGCGGGAGTTCCTCCGGCGCGCAGAGCCGTCCATCGGGGTGGTGGATTTGCCAATGCAGCGGATGCTGGGCCATTGGGATATGCACCAAGGGTTCTTCGGCGGGACCCCGAATCGCCAGCGCGGCGGAATTGGCGCTGCGAATCCACGCGTCCGGCGGCTCGGCAATCAGAATGCCCACCGGCGTTTGCTCCAGTGCGGCAAGAAACAGTGCCTGGGTCTTTTCCAATTCGGCCTCCGCCTGCTTGCGCGCCGTGATGTCCCGCACTATGGCCAGAATATGCGTCTTGCCCTTAATCTGCAACGGGGTCAGATTGACTTCCGTATCAAACACAGAACCGTCCAGCCGTGCATGTTGCCATTCAAAAAGCTTGTGCCGTCCCTGCAAGGCGCTGGTAATCAATGCCTGCGATTTTTCCATCGAACTCCGCCCATCCGGTTGAACCTCGGGGGAGAAGCGATAGGGGGGGTGTCCGATGATTTGATCGCGCGCACACCTGAACATGCGCAGCGTGGCGTCATTGCAGTCCACAAACTGTTCCCCCTCCATGAGGAAAATGGCGTCGGAGGGCGCGTTGAATAACATCCGGTACCGCTCTTCGTTGTCCTGCAACGCGGTAAAGGTGCGCTTGCGTTCTTCAATTTCCACGAGGAGTTGCTTGTTGGTTTCCGCCAATTCCCGGGTGCTGTTGCGCACCGCAATGGACAGCCTTCGGTTCCAGAGCAAAAACAGGAGAATGATCACCGCGGCGCCCGCAAAAACTTTCCATAGGGTGGAATAGTCAAAATCATGCTCGTATTTGATCGTTATCCACTTGTTCGTAATGGCTTGGCGCTCTTCCTCCGGAATGGCCCGCAGCGCCTTGCTCACCACGGAAAACAAGAGCGGGTGATCCTTGCGCACGCCCATGGCAAGGTTGTATTTGAAGGTGGTTTCGCCCACCACCTTGATTTGCGGCAGAGCCGCCTTGCTGATGTAATAACCGGTGACGGGCATGTTCCCCACGAAGGCATCCACCTCGTGGCGTGACAGTGCCTTCAAGGCTTCCGGAATGCTGGAATAGGTTGTTACCTGGATGTCCGGAGCCTCCGCGCGCATCACTTCCTCCGTCAACTCGCCCGCGGCCACCGCCACCCGTTTGCCGGAAAGGCCCTTGATGCCTCCGATATAGGTGACATCCCCCCAAGTGAAGATGACCGCCGGCATGGATATGTACGGGGGGGTGAAATTCAGATATTCCCTTCGGCTGGGGGTTTCCGTGAAGGCGGAAGCCAGGTGTAATTCCCCCGTTTTCAAACGCTCCAAGGCCTCCCCCCAGTTCTTGACGGGGGCCACCCGGAATTCCATGTCCAGCATGTCGCCGATTCGCTTGAGATATTCATGCGCAATGCCCTGTGGCACGCCGGACGCGTCTATAAACTCTACCGGCGCCCATTGCGGGTCACTGGCCACCTGCGCCACCGGATGACTATGCAGCCACACCCGCTCTTCCATGGTCAAGTCCAGCGCCTTCAACCGGAAGGCGGGTTCATCCAGATAGGCCCCCCATTTCTTCAAGATGTCCATGTACTCCCGGTCCGAAATCCGGGCGAGGGCCTTTTCGAGGGCGCCGTGCAGCGCCGGCCAGTCCTTGCGCACAAAAAACGCCGCGGGACACCCCTCGTAGTAAACATCCCGGACCACAATGTCCCGCACCAGTTTCCGCCGGGTGTAATCGGCCACAATCCCGTACACTTCCACATAGGCGTCCGCCTGGCCGCTCAAGAGCGCATTCGCGCAATCCATGATCGTGTTGCCCGTGATTAACGTGTTGTCCTGAAACTTTTTTAAAAACGGATGATTGAGGTCCCATCCCTCATTCACGATAATGGTCTTCCCCTGTATTTCCTTCACATCCGGCGCCAATAAGGGAGAACCTTTCCTCGTCCACAGGGAATAGGGAAGATAGATGAACTCCTGCGTCTTCAGGTAATGGTCCTCGTAGGGGGCGTCCAGCGGATCATTCAACACGGTTACATCCGCCGTACCCGTTCTCACCATGTCCACCAGCCCCGCATAATTCGTACCGGCATACTCGATCTGAATGCCCAATAGATTCTCGATCTGATCCGCAATATCCCGCAGGATTCCCGAAACCTCTCCCAGCGGCGTTTTGAACAAATACGGCGGCGTGTCGAGGTCCGACGTCACCACCACCGTGCGATGCGCCGAAAGAAACGCCGATTCTTCAGGGGAAAAAGAGAGCATGCCCCCGCCCGCTTCTGAAGTGGACGCCGAGGACGCCCGCGGCAGGGTTGACAAATCCATGCGCCCTGATTGCGCCAAAGCCCCGGACACCCCCACAATCCACACAAGTGAAAACAGTATCCCGCTTCGCCCAGCACCACCTCCACTACGGAATACAGGCATCATAACCATCTCCCGGATAAACCCAACCCCTTTCAGTCTACCGAAAACGCCCTCCGCTTTTCACGTTGGCGCTTTCCGGCACCCCATTCGGCAAGTCCGGGCTGTTATTCAAACTCGATGGCCGCTTTCCGCTGCTGAATGCCGCGCAGCCGCGCCATGTTGAATTTCACACCCCGGTCAAACAGGTAGATGCCGTTTTGTTCCTGAAAAACATCCGTAAGCTGGGTGTAGCAGTAGCCGAACATCTTCGGATTGTCCAGCAGGGCGTCACACAATCCCTCGAACCGCCCATAGAATTCTTCTATTGTCTTCGGACGCTCGCCGTACCCCCAGGAATCCTCCCCGGGCCGCGCCTTCGGATTCCACCAGATGCCTCCGAACTCGCTCACGAAATACGGCTGGCCGCCATAGGGGAGCGACATCACGCGGTCCAGGTGCAGGTTGACAAAGGGCTTCTCCTGCAATAGCGCCGCGTGCCGCGCCGAAAACGTTTCCGGGTTCTGATCGTAATCATGGCTGTCGTACACATCGGACTCCGCCACGCGGTGCGAATACCCCG
>CAYXPO010000617.1:0-3363 GCA_964466925.1 uncultured Nitrospirales bacterium | reverse complement strand
CAAGAAATTTGTTAATGGTGCGCGCCTTGGCGGGCGATTCCACCACCACGAGATATTTTGCCATGGTAATCCTTTTCCCCTATACGCGAACGGCGCCCTTCCTGCGGGGAGGGGGCGCACTTACCGTCGTAAGGGCCTTGCCTAGTGCAAGGTCCGGTTTCCTTCAAACACGTTGAAAATGGTCTGCTGCGACTCCACGTCCCGGGTGGAACATAGAATCCACGACAGCAGGTAATCGAGGTCTTCCATGCCGACCTCGTCTTCAAACTGGCCCAAGCGGTCCAAGAGCATTTCCCGTTCCATCGGGTCCATAAGTTCGTATAAGTCCAATCGGGCCAAGGCTTCCCGGGCTTCCCGGGAGAGTTTCTGGGCCTCGTAATTCGAGAGTTGGCGCACCGCGCCCGGGGTTCGTTGGGCCACGGGACCGGCCTTGGCGCTGATAATGCGCCCCCACACCATCTTGATGGCGGCATCAATATCGCGTTTGTTGTACCCTTGGCGCACCAGCCAGGAACGTATCCGGCTTTCCGAGGGCGGAATGCCGGGTTGTTCCTCGATGCGGCGCAAAATTACGCCCACCAGTTCCACCAATTGTGCTTTCATGTAATGTATAGTCTCCCAGCGCCTGGATAGGCGCTTCTGGACGGCAACCCGGGAATATTGTAAGTTCCCGGAACGGCTATGTCAACTATGGCCGCATAACCCTCTCAAAACATCCCCCATGCCCCCTCCCACCCGCCGTCGGTTATGGATTAGCCCGCTGGGCGGTCCGGGGGCGTCCGTGCAAGTCCACCCCTCCCCATCCCGCCTACTTGATGATCTTCACCGTATCCCCGACTTGCAGCATATGGCTTTTGGACCACTTGTTCCACTCATAAAGGTCGCTGATTTTAACGCCGTATTTCCGGGCGATGGACGTGGGCGTCTGGCCTTTTTCCACGGTGTGCGCAATGGATTTTGCCGATTCCTTTTCCGAATCCACCTCCGCTTCGGACGCCGCGCCCTTCTTTTTGGCGCTGGCCAGCACCTCCTTTTTCGGTTCCGCCCGCTCCACGGGGACCGGTTTCGCGCTTCCCTGAATCGTCAGTTTCTGGCCCACCTGCAATACAGCGCTTTCTTTGAGGTGGTTCCAGGCCAGAAGGTCCTTTAAGGCGACCTTGTATTTCTCCGCGATGATCCCCGCGGTTTCCCCTTTGGCCACTTCATGCGTGATCGAAGACGCCGCCGGTTTTCCCTCGCTTTTCGGCGAGGATTCCTTCTTCGCGGAAGCTTCCGGCTTGGCGGGCGCGGCCTTCTTCCCCACGATGACCGAATCGCCTTCCACTATGATGTCGGACTTTTCCAGCCCGTTCATGTCGAGAAAATCCTCCAGCGGGATGCCATGGGCGCGCGCAATTTTCGCGGGATATTCGCCCGCTTTGACAATATGATATTCCATCCCCGCGCTCTTTTCCGGCGCGTCCACGGTCAACTCCGCCTCCAGCAATTCTTCCCCGGCACGGTAGAATCCCTCCGGAACGCGCAGCACCCGTCCGGTCTTTACCTTCGTGGACGACTTCAGCCCGTTGAGTTTCAACAGTTCTTTCGTCGAGATGCCGTATTGCTGCGCCACCGCCCCGAGGGTGTCGCTTTTCCGCAGTTTATAATACCGCGGGCCATACTTGAGCCGGGGGGCTTTTTCAAGCGCGGTCTGAAATGCGTTTTCCACGGAAGCGGGCACGGCGATGTAATACATCCCCGAGGGCGGCGTCACCTCGCGCAGGAGGTCCGGATTCAATTGCGCCAAGGAACCCGGCGGCAACCCCAGCGCCTTGTCCAGATCATCCAGGGCGTACATGCCGTCCACGGCCATGCGCACCGTGGATTCCGCGGCATCCTCCGGAATCCTGAACCCATACCGTTCCGGATGATTCACGACCATCAGGGTGGCAAGAAACTTGGCATAATATTGTTTGGATTCCTGACGGATGCGTTCCGAGGCCGGGGAGGTTTCCAGCAGCGTCCAAAGACGCCGTTCGCCCCCCGTCGCCGCGATGGCGCGGTCCAAGCCGTATTCGCCCATGTTGTACGCCGTAATCGCAAGCGGCCAGCTTCCCTCGAAAAAGTCATGCAGATGGGCAAAATACTCCATGGCGGCGCGGGTGGACGATTGCCAGTTGAACCGTTCGTCCACATAGTTGTCCATGCGCATGTTATAAAGCACCGCCGTGTCCCGGATGAACTGCCACATCCCCCCCGCATTCGACCGGGAGACAATCTTCGGGGTGAATTGGCTTTCCACCATGACAATCCAGGCCAGTTCCTGCGGCAGGTTGGCTTTGGTCAGTTCGGCGCGGATGTACGGCATATACTGGGCGCTGCGGTCCAGCGCGCGCTGGAACGACTTGGGGTACGCGTATTGTATGGCATTCAATTCGACCCGCACGCGTTCCGGCAATGGTTCCGGAATGCAGATTTCCTTGTCGCTCTCGGGGAGGGGCGCGTTATCCGCCAGCCATTGATACAAGCTCGAACGATGACCGGAGGGATGCCCCCCAAAGTCCTCCCGCGCCGAAAAAAACACCGAAGGCGTCACTTCAGCTTCCGTCAGCAATTCAATCAGGAGGGCGTAGCGGCGGGCGGCCAAGTCTTTGTCCCCGCACCGTTCCGCTTCCCGCATGGCCCGGCAGGCCTCATCCGCTTCCGCCAGAACCTGGGTGATATCCGGGCCAAAAGGCATGCTGCGGCCCATATCCTCCCCCTCCCCCGGCACCCGGTCCGGCGCAAGTTCGGCCCGCCACTGCAGCGGGGTGACACAACCCGTCAGCAGGATGGGCAGCAACAGCCATGTCCAGCGGAAATTCATGAGGGCGGATGCCCATGGTTTACTGTGCTGCGTAGACATACTTTTCCCTTATCCCTGCCGGCCGGAAAAATGCACGGGAAACCCGCGCCGTAAAGCTTCCGCCATGAGGCCGCATCCGTTCCCCGCCCGCGCCGGCCGCCGGAGCCGCAACCGCCATCAGGGTGTATTCCCGCCTCAACCTTGTCCGGCTCCGCGAATAAAACCACTCAACTGAAAATAACGCGCTCTTCTCCGTCAAACGGTAGTCTAGCCTACCGGTGGTGGTATGTCAAGCGAAAAGATTCGATATATTGTGTTTTGTCTGTTGTTTTGTCTAAGCGCCGCCACAAATAATGAATGTGCCAGCCCGTCTGCTCGTCTTTTGCACGAAACCTATTGGCATACGAAAAGTCAACCTGATAGAATTCGTGCTTGTGGCAATAACAAGGAGTGTAGCCTTTTTTATGAGTACCGTTTTGATTCTATGCGCTATGTGGTGCGCCGGGCTGGACGATTGGTAGGCGCGCATGGACACCGCC
>CAYXPO010000616.1:0-3382 GCA_964466925.1 uncultured Nitrospirales bacterium | reverse complement strand
CCAGCAGCATCGTATACTCCTTCGTTTTGCCGGTAGTTTATCACGGCGCGGCGGGAAATGGAAAACGTCATGGTGCCTCTGGAGGCGCATAGCCATCATTCGATGCTGGCGGGCACGGCGGGCGTTCGGGCGTTGGTGGCGCGGGCCGTCGAGCACGGCATGAAGGCCCTCGCGCTCACGGATACCGGCGGATTGTACGGCGCGATTCCGTTTTACAAGGCGGCGCGCGCGGCGGGCGTGAAACCCATCCTGGGCGCGAAGCTGGGGCCTTGCGTGGTGCTGGCGCGCGACCGGGAAGGCTACGCGCAGCTTTGCCATATCGTCACGGCGGTTCAACTCGGCCAGGCGGATAGCGAAAAACTCGGCGCGTGGCCGTTTCCGTTCGGGATGGAGCACCTCTTCGTGATCAGCGCCGATCCCGCGCTGCTCACCCAACTGCACGGGCGGGGGCTGCACCCGCTGGCCGCCCTCACGCACTATGGCGACGCGCGGAGCCGTTATCACGCCGCCAAACGGTATGACATTGCGCAACGGCTCGGCCTGCGTGCGGTGGCGGTGAATCCCGTGTATTTTCTCGACCCGGAGCACTACGCCATCCACCGCGTCTTGTCCGCGATCCGTTTGAATACCGTGGCGGAATCCCTTCCCGAAACGGAGGCGGCCCATCCCGGCGATTATTTCCGGACGCCGGAGGCAATGGAGCGCCTTTATGCCGAATGGCCCGGCGCCCTCGATTGTTCCGACTGGATCGCGGAGGAATGCCAGATCGAACTTCCGCTCGGAAAACCGCTGTTTCCGGCATTTCCCCTCCCGGACGGCGAAACGCCGTTTTCCTGGCTGTGGAAGAAGACCTTCGAGGGGATCAAGCGGCGCTATCATCCGCTCACGCCGGCCATCATTGACCGGGTCCGCTACGAACTCGAAACCATTGATTCACTCGGGTTCGCGCCGTATTTTCTGATTGTGGGCGACATTGTCCGCTTTGCGCGGGAACGGCAAATCCCCACGGTGGGCCGGGGCTCCGCCGCGAACAGCCTCGTGGCCTACGCGCTCGGCATCACCCGCGTGGACCCCTTCAAATACGGCCTCTACTTCGAGCGGTTTTTGAATCCCGCGCGCACGGACGCCCCGGACATCGATCTCGACATCTGCTGGCGGCGGCGCGACGAGATCATTGATTACGTCTACCAAACCTATGGCCGGGACCGCGTTGCGATGATCGGCACGCTGAATACGTTTCAGGCGCGGTCGGCCATTCGCGAGGTGGCCAAGGCCTCCGGCCTCACGGACCGCCAGATCAACCGTCTGGCGCGCGCGTTGCCGCCGTATGGCGCGAAAGATATCCGTACGATGGTCAACACGGTCCCCGAGTGCCAGGGCATCCGCCTCGACGAGGAACCGCTCAAAAGCATTCTTCGGATCACGGAATTCATAGACGGGTTTCCCCGGCACCTTTCCATTCACGCGGGCGGGCTGGTCATCGCGCCGGAACCGCTCACGCGCTTCGTGCCGCTGCAACGCGCCGCCAAGGGCATCCTGATCACGCAGTACGACATGGGGCCCGTCGAGGAACTTGGCCTCATTAAAATGGACCTGCTCGGCCACCGCGCCCTCACCGTGATTGACGACACAATACAGGCCGTGCGGCGGAACCGCGGCCGCGCGCTCGATATCGAGGCCATTCCCGACGCCGACCCGCGCACCGCATGACTGCTGCGCGCCGGAAAAACCATCGGATGCTTCCAAATCGAATCGCCCGCCATGCGCGGACTGCTTCAGAAGGTCCGGGCGCACGACATTCACACGCTGATTCAATGCATCGCTCTCGTACGGCCCGGAGCGTCCGGAAGCGGCATGAAACAGCATTTTATTGACCGCCACCACGGCCGCGAACCGGTTGAATACCTCCATCCCGCCCTCGAAACCGTGCTCGGCGAAACCTATGGCGTCATGATTTACCAGGAGGACGTGCTCAAGGTCGCGCACGCCGTCGCGGGCATGGACCTCACCGAAGCCGACGCGCTCCGACGCGCCATGAGCAAGAAGCGCAGTCCGCGCGAAATGGCCAAGAGCATGAAGCGATTCCTCGACAAAGCCCGCGCCAACGGGGTGGAGGAATCCGCCGCCCTCGCCCTCTGGGAACTTATCGCGAACTTCGCCGCCTACGCCTACTGCAAGGCGCACGCCGCCACGTATGGCGAACTGGCGTATCAATGCGCCTACTTGAAGGCGCACTATCCGGCGGAATTCTTTGCCGCCGTCCTCTCCAACCGGGGCGGGTTCTATGCGCCGCCCGTCTACCTCGAAGAGGCCAAGCGCATGGGAATTGAAATCCGCCCGCCGGATGTGCGGCACAGCGAATACGCCTACACCGCCGAAGACGATGCCCTCCGCGTGGGCTTTCTCGAAGTCCGGAATCTCAGCCAGAATGCGGTCCAGGCGATCCTCGATGCCCGCACGGACACGCCTTTTCAGCACCTCGGCGACTGCCTCGCCCGCGCGCATATCCATCAGGGCGATGCCGAAGCCCTTTTTCATGCCGGGGCCTTCGACGGTTTTGGCGATCCGCGCCCCGCGCAATTATGGCAAATCAAATGCTTCCACCGGCAATCCGTCCGGGAGGAGGGGCCCCTCTTCGGCGACACCCTGCCCACGCCCGCCCTGCCCGATTATTCCGTCCGAAAGCGCACCGACCAGGAGTGGGAATCCCTCGGGTTGCTCACCCGCCTCCACCCCATGCACTACCACCTCGCGTTTCTCCAGGAACACACCCTCATCCGCAGCACCGACCTGCCCCGGTACGCCGGCCATACCGTCACCCTTGCCGGATGGATCATCACCGAGCGCCGCCTCAACCTCAACAACGGCCACGGCCTCATGAAATTCCTCACCCTCGAAGACACCCACGGCGCGTACGAAGCCGTTCTCTTCCCCGAAACCTACCGCCGCTTCGGACACCTCCTCGCGCAGCCCGGCCCCTTTCTCGTTACCGGGCGCGTACAATGCGAACACGGGATGTACACCCTCGCGGCGGAGGCGGTGGACCGCAGAGGGTAGGGGTGCACGGGCCAATTTTATGTCTTCCCGGAATCGCAGGAGCAAGGATGTCCCCCTGACGAGAAGAATATGGGAAAGGTGTCTGGATTGTTTTTCTGTTGATTTTGGGTTTTTCGTGGTGAATAATTCCGGATAGTTTTACCACGAAATAGACGAAACACACGAACCATTGCCGGTCAACCGCCACCGGCGGCTATTTTCGATGTCGTTGATGTCGTTGGTGTCCTTGCTGTCTTTTACCGAAAGCAGATGAACCTGTCCTCCGTAATGATCATAAGGCGGCATAGCCGCAACCACATTTTTTTGTTGAGAAAGGCGTTTCCAA
>CAYXPO010000615.1:0-3395 GCA_964466925.1 uncultured Nitrospirales bacterium | reverse complement strand
AAACCCCGGAAAAAGGAGGCGGTAAGAAATGAGGCTGTTCTTGCTTGCAGTAGTGATGATCCCGCTGGGGTGCGGCGCCGTGCCGGATATCGTCATAACGGACTTTGAAGCCCCCGATTATGGCGGATGGACCACCACCGGCGATGCTTTCGGCCAAGGTCCCGCGAAAGGCACGCTGCCCAACCAGATGCCGGTGTCCGGTTTTGAGGGCAAAGGGCTGGCAAATAGTTTTACCAATGGCGACGGCGCCCAGGGTACGCTCACCTCGCCGGAATTTACGATCCAGCGCAAGTACATCAATTTCCTGATGGGCGGGGGAAATCTCCCGGACGCTGTTGGCATGAATCTGCTGGTGGACGGGAAAAAGGTTCTCACCGCCACCGGCGCGAACGAGGAACGGTTGACGTGGCGCTCGTGGGAGGTGGGGAAATGGAAAGGGAAAACCGCCCGGCTGGAGATTTTTGACAAAGCCACCGGCGGCTGGGGGCACATCAACGTGGATCAGATTGTGCAGAGCAAACAACCCAAGCAGGAGCAAATCATGGCTGGCAAATTGTATGAGGAACCGTACCGCCCGCAATTCCATTTTTCCGCGAAGAAGAACTGGCTCAATGATCCGAACGGCCTGGTCTATTATCACGGCGAATACCACCTTTTCTTCCAACACAATCCCTTTGGCATCAACTGGGGCAATATGCATTGGGGCCATGCGGTAAGCAGGGACCTTGTGCATTGGGAAGAACTGCCCATCGCCCTTGCGCCCGATCAGCACGGCACCTGTTTTTCGGGAAGCGCCGTCGTTGATTGGAACAATACCTCCGGATTCCAGACGGGCGAGGAGAAAGTGCTGGTGGCGTTGTACACCGGAGCGCCGGTGCCGGAAGTGGAAGGCGGGCCGAAATTCTCCCAGTGTCTGGCGTACAGTAATGATCGCGGGCGCACCTGGACGCCCTACGATAAAAATCCGGTGCTGCCGCATATCGTGGGCGGCAACCGCGACCCGAAAGTGTTCTGGCATGTTCCCACGGGCAAATGGGTGATGGCGCTTTATCTCGATGGAAATGAATTCGGCTTTTTCGGCTCTCCCAATCTGAAGGAATGGTCGCTGCTCAGCAAACTCACCGTGGCGGGTTCCACCGAATGCCCCGACTTGTTTGAATTGCCCGTGGACGGCAATCCGTCCTCCACGAAATGGGTGTTCCTCGGCGGCGACGGTAATTACCTGATTGGCACGTTTGACGGCACGGTATATACGCCGGAATCCGAAAAGCTGGAGGCGGACTACGGCGCAAATTACTACGCCACGCAGTCGTACAGCGACATTCCCAGGGAAGACGGGCGCAGGGTCCAAATCGCCTGGATGAACGGCGGCAACTATCCTCACATGCCGTTCAATCAGCAGATGAATTTCCCCTGCGAACTCACCCTGCGCACTTTTCCCGAAGGACCGCGCATGTGCCGCATGCCCGTGCGGGAAATTGCCTCGCTGTATGGTGAACGGAGCGCCTGGCTGGAGCAAACCGTGAATCCCGGCGATAATCCGCTGAAGGCGGTCAAGGGCGATCTGTTTGATATTGCCCTGGAAGCCGAGCTTTCCGGAGCGGATACTTTCGGCCTGAAACTTCGCGGTGAAGCCCTCACGTATTCCGTGAAAGAGAAGACCTTGACCTGTCTTGGCAAAGCGGCGCCGGTGGACGCCGTTTCCGGACGCATCAAGCTGCGGGCCCTGCTGGACCGCGCCTCGATAGAGATTTTCGCCAACGACGGGAAAGTGGTGATGTCCTCCTGTTTTGTGCCTGAACCCAAAAACAAATCGTTGGAATTTTTCACCACCGGCGGACCGGTTAAAATCGTCACACTGGAAGTGTACGAACTCAACTCCTCCTGGAGAAAGTAACGTATCGTTGTGATATCCCTGAAAAGCACATACGTGATCCTTTTCACGGGCGTGGTGATAATTGCGGCGGCGTACCGGCTGCCGGAGTTGTCCGGGCGGCCCATGCACGGCGATGAGGCGAATCAGGCGGTGAAGGCGGGTATTCTGTTTGACAAAGGCGTGTACACGTACGACCCCCACGAACACCACGGCCCCACGCTCTATTATCTCACGCTGCCGTCGTTATGGCTCAGCGGTGCGAAACACTTCAAAGACACCACCGAATGGAACTACCGTATCGTGCCGGTGGTGTTCGGCTTGGGGCTGCTGGTGTTGATCGGGTTGTTGCGGGGGGCGGTTGGAAACGGCGCAATGCTCTGGGCGGCGCTGTTGTATGCGGTTTCGCACGCCATGGTCTATTACAGCCGCTACTACGTCCAGGAAATATTGCTGGTCTTTTTTACGGCACTCGTGTTCGCCGCGGCCTGGCGCTATATCTTAACCCCGAAAGCCGTTTGGGCGGTGCTGGCGGGGGCGGGCCTCGGACTGATGCACGCCACCAAGGAAACCAGCCTCATTCTTTTCGCCTGCATGGCGCTGGCATCTGCCCTGACATGGAGCTTGGCCCGCCTCCGGGATAAGCAACCGTTGCTCCAAAATAAAATCCTGCTCTGGCATCTCATTGCGGGCGGTGTGGCGGCGGTCCTTGTTTCAATCGTGTTATTCTCGTCGTTTTTCACGCATGGCCGGGGACCCTTGGACTCCATTCTCACCTATGCCACCTATTTCCACCGCGCGGAAGGCGCGGGCAGCAGCGCCACCCACGAAAAACCCTGGTACTACTACCTCCTTCTTATGATCTACACCTATCGCAGCGCTGGACCGCGATGGAGCGAAGCGGTGATCCCCGCACTCGCCGTTGCGGGCGCAGTTTCCATTCTTTTCCGAAAACAGGCCCCGACAGGCTCCGGGGAAAACACATCATCCCGTGCGGACGTTCACTTTCAACGATTCATCCTGTTTTATGCCGTACTGGTCACGGTGGCGTATTCCCTGGTTCCTTACAAGACCCCGTGGAATGTTCTGGACCTGTTATTCCCCATGATTCTGCTCGCGGGACTCGGCGCCGCTTGGCTGGTGCATGGGGCGCGATTCCGTCCGGTTCAAGTCATGGCGGGGGCCGTGATTCTTTGCGGTATCGCCCAACTTGCCTATCAAACCTGCCTGGGAAATTTCCGCTACCCCGCCGACCCGCGCAATCCCTATGTCTACGCGCATACCAGCACCGCCCTGATGCGTCTGGTGCACCGTGTCGAGGATATTGCCTCCTTCAGTCCCGAGGGCAAACACATGTATATAAGCATTCTCCGGCCCGATGCGGACTATTGGCCCCTGCCTTGGTATCTGCGCGCCTATGACCGTGTGGGGTATTGGCCCCGAATCCCCGAGCCTCCCGATGCCCCTTTCATCATTGCCGATCCCAAACTTCAGCAAACGCTCGAGGCACAACTCAAAGACC
>CAYXPO010000614.1:0-3398 GCA_964466925.1 uncultured Nitrospirales bacterium | reverse complement strand
AGGCATGCCCGAAGGCACCGAAGAAGGCATGCCTTCTGAAGGCTTGACGGAGGAGGGCGAGATCATCGAAGGCGCTGAAGAAGGCGATCTGGACGGTTCCGTGGAAGGTGATGCTGAAGGCGATACTGAAGGCGAAGTCCAGCCTCCGTTCAGTTGCCAATGCAATGGAAATGATTTGTCCTTCAAGAGCCTGCGTCATTTGTTGGGTGATTTCTTTATCGGTTTCCTGAGCCTGTTGATTGTATTTGCCTGGAGCGGCGCACGCAGACGATAGTTAAAACAAACTTATGCTAGAATGTCTCCTATTAACCAAGGAGACGGACATGAATACGAAACAGAATATGACACGGCGGACGGTGTTGGCGGCGATGGCGGGGGCGGCGGGAACGATTGCGATAAATGGTGGTGTGCGGGCGCAGGCGCCTGCGGCGGAGGCGGCACCGTTGAAGGGGCGCATCAAGCAGTCCGTGTCGTATTGGTGTTTTGGGAAGATACCGTTGGAGGAGTTCAGCAAGGAAGCCAAAGCGATGGGGTTGGTGGGCATTGATCTGCTCGACCCGAAGGACTGGCCGGTGGTGAATGCGAATGTTCTCATTGCCACGATGGCGAATGGCCCGAGCGGCATCACCCGCGGCTGGAATGACCCGAAGAATCACGACAAGCTGGTGGAGAAGGCGGAAGTGCGGCTGCAGGAAGTGGCGGATGCCGGTTTGCCGAACATGATCGTGTTGTCCGGCAACCGCCGGGGCATGGCGGATGATGAAGGGCTGAAGAACTGCGCCAAGGGCCTGAAGCGCATCATGAAGCAGGCGGAGAAGCTCGGCGTGAATGTCGTGATGGAATTGCTCAACAGCAAGCGGGATCATAAGGATTACATGTGTGACCACACCGCTTGGGGCGTGAATCTGGCCCAGGAAATCGGTTCGGACCGGTTTAAGCTTCTCTACGACATCTACCACATGCAAATCATGGAAGGGGATGTCATTCAGACGCTCCTTGACAACCTGAAGTACATCGGGCATATCCACACGGGCGGGGTGCCGGGCCGGAATGAGATTGACGATACGCAGGAATTGAACTACCGGCGGATTTGCCAAGCCATCGCGGATGCGGGATTCCAAGGCTTTGTGGCGCACGAATTTGTGCCCAAACGCGATGATCCCCTCGCCTCCCTGCGCCAAGCCGTGCAGATTTGCGACGTGTAAGCCCCCGGCGGTCTACCACAACGCGGTAAGCTGCGAATGCACTTTGGGGAGGAGTTTCTCCGCCCCCGCATGGCCCATTTCCGCCGCCATCCTCAGCAGCCGGTAGCTCTCTTTGAAATTCTCCAGCTTGTAATGGCAGTACCCCAGCCCGTAAAACGCGTCCCGCTGGTCCCGTTTTTCCTTCAGAACGCTCTCGTACAGTTCCATGGCCTCGTAATATTTTCCTTCCCGCACAAACCCCACCGCCGAGGCCAGCCGCTCCGGCAGGCTTTTGTGCTCCGCCATCGTCACCAGCGCCGAAGGCGGCGGCGTACCCGCTTTGCGCAGGTTGGTGTCCGTTATTGGCACCTTCGCCCCGCAGACGCCGCACGTGATGGAATCAATCATGCTGGGATCCGCCACCGTGGTCTGCGCCCCGCATTTACACGTAATCACCGAGTCGGCCATGTAAAATTCAGTTGTCATACTGCTCACCTCCTGCCGGGTGCTCACCGGCGTTCAGGCGCCGCACAACTACCTATCTTCCCCAGTAAATCGTATAATTTTCACCCTCTAGTGTACCATATAAAGCGGAAATACGCAACAGAAAAAATGGGCGAATAAGATGAAATCCGGCCCGGCGCCGGTAAGGGTAAAACGTCCTATTACGAGGATTGAAGGTTATGCCCGCAACTCCGGAATGAGCGCCTGATGCACCGCGTTCAAGTACCGGGCCACCAATAAATCCGCCATCGCCTCGTCCTTGTGCTCGAAGGCTTCAATGATGCGGTCCATGATGTGCTGCCCTTTTTCCTCGCCAATCACCGGCAAATCCACCATTTCCAGCAACACGAAGGCAATCCGTCCGACGGTGTTGAACATGAGTTCGTAAACCCGGTTATGGGCCGCTTGCGAAATTAACTGAAACAACCGCCGCACAAGTTCATCCCCCTGCACAGGGTCCTTTTCCATCCGCTTTCGTTCCTCATAAATACGTTTCAATTCCTGCAATTCTGCATCGGTGCGGCGCGTCGCCGCCAGGCGCACAATGGTGCGCATCATATGCGAGCGGAATTCCAACACATCGCGCAATACGTCCATGTTCAGCGAACCATCGTCCCGTCGCAGCAGCACATCAAACAGGGCCACCCCGCCCGTCAATTGCAGGTCCTGTACCACGATCCCCGAGCCTTGGCGAATGCTTACCAGCCCCACCGCTTCGAGACGCTTCAAGGCTTCGCGGATCACATGCCGGGTAACGCCAAATTCGACAGATAATTCGCGTTCCGTGGGCAGTTTCGTGCCCGCCGGATAATGATTATCCACAATCCGCCGGGTCAATTTGCCCGTGATTTCCTGGGACAACGTCTGCGACATGGATCAATTTCTCCCCATATTATGGTTAATGATACAACCATTCACTGTAAATACTGCGGTATCTTGACATGAAACATGCTTTTTGTTATGGTATTGGTTGTACCAATCGAAACACCGGCGAAGAACAAGGAGACAGGTCATGAACCGGAAAGGCTTTACCCTCATCGAACTATTGGTGGTCATCGCCATTATTGGCATCCTCGCGGCCATCTTGTTACCCGCGTTGGCGCGCGCGCGTGAATCGGCCCGCCGCGCCTCCTGTGCTAATAACTTAAAGGAATGGGGCCTTGTATTCAAGATGTACGCCAACGAAGCGAAAGGGGAGAAGTTTCCGCCCTCGGAGGTGGAAATGGGATGCGGCATATTGCCGTGTGTGGCCTTTGGCCCGCTGGTCAAGGCGGTTTATCCCGAATATGTGGCGGATCTCGCCATTGCATTTTGTCCTTCCGATTCCAAGGATCGCCTTGACAATTTCAAGACAGACGCGGGAGAACTGACGCTGACCCAGAAGATTGCGGGAAATCACCAGGAGGGGGTTGAGGGCATTGACGCCAGTTACACCTATGCGGCCCACGTCTATGATCGGTGCGAATATCCAAAGCATCCCACGGTGAATCTGGATGCACTGCGGGAAAAAATAGAACCCCTCGGGCGTGAAATCCCGGATCAATACACCGAAGGCCCGGCGCAATTCGTGGAAGTGATGGTGGACATGTTCAACCGGGAGACGGCCCCGTTTCTCGCGAACGACGAAGCGGGATTCATGGCCGAAGTGGATAAGGACTGCACCGTGGAGGAAGGCAATGGCAACGGCGGGGGTGTTTCCAAAACGGTGTA
>CAYXPO010000613.1:0-3401 GCA_964466925.1 uncultured Nitrospirales bacterium | reverse complement strand
CAACGCCAGGGCGGGGCCCTTGCCCATGCCCGAACCAATCAAGCCCTGAAGGATCGGCACTTCGGTCAGCGTGGCGAAGTACATGAACGCGCCAATGATGGCGGCCAGGAAATTGGACGTTAGGGAATTGCCTCCCACCGCCCCGGTTATCCACGCATTGGGGATCAATCCTTCATTGCCCGGACGGCCCAGGAGCGCGCCCGCCACCAGCACCCCGCCCAGGAGCAGAGGGAGGATTTGTTTGGCGAACCCCCAGGTCACGCTGAACCATTCGCCCATCTCCCCGTCGCTGGTGCTGGTGATCACGGACAGTCCGATGGCGGCGGCGGCAAAGGCCAAAATGGGTTCGTGGGGGAAGAGGGCGGCGAGCATGACGGTTGGAATCGCAACCAGCATAATCTTCCACCAGGCAAGCCTGAACCATGTGGTCAAAATAACACTGAAGCCCACGGCGCAGATCGCTGTAATGGCCCACTTGGCGCTAAAAATGGCATGCCAAATTCCGGTATCGGATTCGGGCTTCCCCCAGTTGGAGAACACAAGAATGGCCACCATGGACGCGAAGTAGGTGGCGGTTTGCCATAGGGGACGGGGGACCTCCGGCTCGGGCAGGGCCGCTTGGGCAATAGCCTTTTCCGCCTCTTCCCTGCGGAAGATGAGGTGCATCAGCAGCCCGATTACAATACTGAATGTCACCGCCCCCGCCGCGCGCGCAATGCCCAGTTCCAGGCCCAAAATCCGCGCTGTAAGCACGATGGCGAGGACGTTAATCGCGGGACCGGAGTAGAGGAACGCCGTGGCGGGACCCAAACCGGCACCCATGCGCCAGATGCCGGTAAAGAGCGGCAACACCGTGCACGAGCACACCGCCAATATCGTCCCCGACACCGACGCCACCCCATAGGCCAACACCTTGGGCGCATTCGCCCCGAGATACTTCATCACCGATGCCTGGCTGATGAACACGGAAATCGCCCCCGCGATGAAGAAGGCGGGAACCAGGCACAGCAGCACATGTTCCCGTGCATACCATCTCACCAACTGCAACGATTCGGTGATGGCGTTATCGAAACGGGGAACACCCACGGGCAAATAGAAACAGGCCAGAAAAACGCCTGTAATGACCGCCAGCGGTTTCCACTCTTTCTTCCAGTCCATAGGTCCTCTTTTTGGGCTAATTTCCTAACTTGCCAAGTATCGTGCGCCTGAAAACATTGCTTTCAACTGGTACGTCAACCCCCCGCTTTTACTCGGCCTGATCCGGCCGATCCGGCTTGATCACCTTCTTCTTTCGCTACTCCTTCACCAACGCATTCCCTTTCCGGGCATTCTCCTGGATTACATTCTCGATACACCCGAAAAAATTCAATATGCACGGGCAGCACAACCGGTAATACACCTGCAGCCCGCGCTTGTCGTCTTCCACAATCCCCGCGTTTTTCAATACGGAAAGATGTTTGGAAACGGTGGAAATGTCCGCCCCGATTTCCGCCTGGAGTTCACATACGCACCGTTCTCCCTTGGCCAATTCATGGATGATGAACAACCGCGTCGAATGCGCCATGGCCTTGATAATTTTGGCCCGGGCTTCCAGTTGATCCTGTTGTGCGGCGTCCATGGTTCATCTCCGTATGTTTTACTATTTGGTATTATAGCCAAATACTTGGGGAATGTCAAGTCCGTTTCAATCCAGATATTTCCGCTGCCATTCTTCCAGGAGCAGGAGCGCCCAGAGGTGCCAGGTATAATCGCGGCGGCTGCCACGATGGTCCTGAATCATGGCTTGGACAGTCCCGGCATTAAAAAATCCCCGCCGCTTCAGCACCGCTTCGGACAGGTACTCGTCTACGCGGTCCTTCAATTGCGTGTTTAGCCATACGCCCATGGGGGGGTTAAAGCCCACTTTTTTTCGGTGAAGCACCTCGCCGGGAAGGCGTCCCGCCATGGATTGGCGCAGCAACACCTTTCCCTGCGTGCCGCGCACTTTCAGATCGCTTGGCATGTGCGCGAGCAGTTCCACGAGCGTGTGGTCGGCGAAGGGGACCCGTGTCTCAAGGCTGTGCGCCATGCTCATGCGGTCGCCATACTGCAAGACATTATTGGGCAGAAAGGAATGGATGTCAATGTACATGGCGCGGGTCACCGGGTCGGACGAGCCGCATTCGCGCGCCAAATCCCGAATGAATTCGAGGGCATCGCGAGTCCCCACGGCGCGTTGTGTTGCGTCCGTATACAGCCGCCGCTTTTCGTCACGCTGGTAATAGCTGATCCACGACGCGTACATGTCCACCGGGTCCAGCAGGCTGCCCGCGGAAAATTCACGGATACGCCGCAATGCATGGAATCCGCGGGTGCTTTCAGGAAGACATTGTACAAGGGGATTGATCAGGTTGCCGCGCAACCATGTGGGGAGGTGCCGGTAGGTTTCCGCCCAGCGCGCACCGGCGTACCGGGGATAGCCGCCGAAGCATTCGTCACCGCCGTCACCGGAAAGAATCACCGTCACGTGTTCCCGCACCAGTTGGCAGATTGAATACACCAGCAGCGCCGTGGGATTGCCGAACGGTTCGTCGAAATGCCGCAGGATCACCGGCATCAGCGCGGCGGCATCGGCCTGCACGGTCAGTTCTCGATGCACGGTACCCAGGTATTTCGCCATGCTGCGCGCTTCGGCGGACTCGTCGTACAGATTCCCCTCGCGGGCAAACCCCACCGTGAACGTGTTCACGGGCGCGGCGGCCTGCTGCATCATGTGATACACGATGGTGGCGGAATCAAGCCCGCCGCTGAGAAACGCGCCCAGCGGCACATCGGAAATCATGTACTTGCGGAATAGGCCGTGAAATTGCGCGCGCACCGCCTCCACCCACGCCTCCGCGCTTCGTGATTCTTCCTGCACCCGCAACCACCAATACCGCCGTTCCTTCCATGCGCCCGCGCGCCAGACGGCCAAGTGCCCCGGCGGCAACTGCCGAATCTGTTTGAAGAAGGTTCTGGGGGGCACAGTGTATAGAAAGGCGAGGTAATCGTCCAGGGCTTCAAAATCCATTTCCCGCGAGATGCCCGGTACGGTCAGCAGGGCTTTCATTTCCGAGGCAAAATACAACGCATTACCCACCCGCGCATAGTAGAGGGGTTTCACGCCGATGGGATCGCGGGCGAGCAGGAGCGTGCCGGACCGGGTGTCCCACAGTGCAAAGGCGAACATTCCTTGGAACTGCTCGACGCATGCCTCACCATATTCCGCATACGCGGCGAGGATGACTTCCGTATCGGAGTGCGTGCGGAAGATATGGCCCTTGGATTCCAGCGTACGCCGCAATTCCTGGAAGTTGTAAATTTCGCCATTGAACACAACCCACAGAGCACCGTCCGCGCTGGACATGGGCTGCTGGCCGGTG
>CAYXPO010000612.1:0-3403 GCA_964466925.1 uncultured Nitrospirales bacterium | reverse complement strand
ACCCCTCCTCATCATTGACGACAGCCACCCCAGCGAAATCACCCTCGACAATGTCCGCGTACCTCTTCAAGACAAGCAATACCGCCTCATCCGAACCCTCGCCGCCCAGCCCGGCGCCTGCGTCCCCTACGACACCATCTATACGGAAGTTTGGGGCAGTGTCATCGTCGAACCCAACCAGATGCACTTTCAAAAGCGAAAGTTGATCGCCGCCATCGCCGCCGCCGGCCTCGACCGTCCCGATCTCATCAAAACCGTCCCCAAAAACGGCTTCCTGCTCGATCTGTCCCCTGAAGACGTCTTCATCCAGCGCGCCCGCATCGGCCACGCCGCCTGAACCACGCCGGGACGCACAATTGAAAACTTATCACGGCCGTTGGCGCTGCCGTTTACTAAAAAGCGGCCAGAGGATAACCCTCTGGCCGCCCATTGACTGCTAATCAGGGATTAGGGCAATCCAATGCAGAAGCCGTCTTCCGAGCCTGTCCCGGGGCATGCGTGATACCCGCCCGAATTGAAGAACTGGATGACGCGGAGCAGTTCCGTCAAGCTGATCGCCCAGTCCTGCGGGCTATAGTCCGTGGTGTGCGGAGCGCATGCATGATCGCCACTCATGCCGGGTGCATACCCGTCTTCCGTGCCCGCCATGCAATGGTACCCGCCCGAATTGAAGAACTGAATCATGCGCAGCAATTCACTCAATTCGATCATGTTGTTCTGGTTCTGGTCCGCACTCTGGTAATCGGGTGAGCACGAGCCTTCGACCGTCACGGACCGTGTTCGTGTCACCGCTTGATTCCCGGAAGCATCCGCCACATTATAGGTGACCTCATAGGTGCCCGCGGTGGTTGTATCTACCGCGCTCGAATCAACCGTCACGGCCGGCAAGTTCGTGTCGCAGCCGTCGGCGGCGGTGGCTCCGGGATCAACATAGGGCGTACCGCATGGAATGGAGACTTGTGCATTCCCCGTCAGTGTAATCACCGGCGGTGTGGCATCCGAAACGATGACCGTGCGGCTCACCGGGAGTGCCGGATTGCCGGCCGCGTCGCTGACCGAATACGTAAGGGTGTACTCGCCCGCGCTTGCAGGGGTTACCACCCCGCTCACATGGATGTTCGCGGAAATATCGCCATCCACATTGTCCTGCGCGATCGCGCCCGGATCCACGAAGAGGCCGCCGCATTCAATGCGAAGGGTGCTCAACCCCACCAGCGTAATCACCGGGGGCGTGACATCGGCCACGCCTTCGCCTTCGCCTTCAGGGCCTATCCCTTCGCCTTCGGCGCCTTCGCCCTCGCCTTCGGCGCCTTCGCCCTCGCCTTCGCCGCCGCCCTCGCCTTCAACCACCACTTCGCAAATGCCGGGATCATCGGAGACAATCTGTCCGCGAATCTCGCCATTCGGATAGGCGGCGGAAGTGATCTGAATGTAGAAATAGCCCGTGGCCAGCTCCGCCGCCTGACCATTGCTCAGTGTCCGGGAGAATCCGATGGCGCTTACCCCGGCGCCCAGATTGAACACCTGCGTCCCATTCGTGCCGGCCAACCCGCGGAACATCCCCGCGCTGGTGGGCGACGACATCATATGCACAATGTTCATATTCAGCGTGTAGTCACTGCTCGAGGAACTCGGCCGCAGCGAACCAAAACCGAATCCCGTGGCCACGCTGGGCGTGGGCGGCACCACGTTCTGCCCCGTCAGCGAGATGTTAATATCCAAACCATTCTCGCCGGGCGCGGGATACACCACCAGCACCGCCGCTTCCGACGTACTGGTCTTGACATCGTCCGTCGCCTGGCATACATACGAGCCCGCATGCACGCAGTCCGTCTCGGGAATGGTGTACACATTGGAACTCCCGCCCACGGGCTTCCCGTCCTGCAGCCATTGATACCGGATGGTGCCCAACCCGCCGCTGGCGGTGACTGTAAAGCTCACGGAACCGCCCGCGAAACGATACGCGTTCTGGGGCTGTTGCGAGAAGCTGAGCGGATTCACCACGGAAAGCGTGGCCAGCGCCGTATCAATGCTTTCCGTCTTGTCGGTGATCCGGCAGAAATACGCCCCGGCGGTCGCCGAACTGGCGGAGGACACCGTGTACGTCCGTCCATGGGCATTGAGATCGATGTCCATCGCGCTCTGGCGCTTGAACCAGGAATACTGGATGGGCGCCAAGCCGCCGGCCAACTCCACTTCAAAGGTGTAGTCGTCGCCAATGTAGACCGTCCGGCTCTGCGGCTGCGCGGCAATGCTCATGTGGTCGGCCACATTCAGCACCGCCGGACTGCTGGAATTGGACCCGTTTTGATCCGTCACTGTACACACATAGGTACCCGAATCGCCCGGCACAAGCGGCCCGAGGGTGATTTCCGGAACACTGGGCAGGCCCAGCGACACGTTATTCCTCTTCCAGTTGTAAGTGAAGGGCGGGGTGCCGCCATCCACTTGCACCGTAAACGTATGCGAGGCGCCGGTGTAGAGGTCGGCGCTTGCCGGCTGTTGGAGGAACGTAAACGGGAAGGCAACGGTCAAATTCGCCGGGGGATCGGAGGTGATGGATTCAAAGCGGTCGGAAACGGTAACCCAATACTGGCCCACGCTGCTTTCCTGAACGGGCTGTATCACCAGATTCGGAGAATCCGTTCCGATAGGCGCGCCATCTTTCATCCACGCGTAATGGAGCGTTCCCAAACCGCCGTTCACCACCACGTTGAAGGTATAGATTCCCTCCAGCCATCCCAGATCATCCACCGGTATGCTGATAAAGGACATGTGCTCCACCACCAGCAGTGAAGCGGGATTGGAGGGGATGGTGAACACGTCATCGAAAATCACGCAACGGTAGTCGCCATTGTCCGCCAGCGTGGTGACGGGGATCGTGTATTCAGGGCTGTCCGTTTCCGGGATGTCTTCCCAGCCGCCCTTGGCGATGGCGTATTTCTGCCATTTGTAGTGCAGGGTGCCCACAATGGCGCCCACCGATTCGGCGGAGAAGGTATAGGGTTCCTCAACATACACTTCCCCGTTTTCCGGGTGGCTCTTGAACCGGATGCGGTCCACCACGTTGAGATAGGCGTTGTTGGATTGCACCGTGGCCGCCACCGGCCCCGCGTTCTGACCCGTCGCGATGCAATAATAATTGCCGGCTTGATCCAGTTGGATGTTGGTGAGGTTCAGGGTGCTGGAAGTGGCGCCGCCAAGGAGGGTGCCATCTCTGTACCATTGGAACGTGGGAACAACAATGCCGCCCTTGACGCTAAAGCTCATGGAATACGAACCTTCAACAAACACATCCCCGCCCACCGGCTGCGTCAGCGCCTGAAGGGGGATGGCATTGACCGTCAGTGTGGCCGGTGCGGACCGGCGGGTCCACAGCGAATCGCAAATGGTCACGGTATAC
>CAYXPO010000611.1:0-3414 GCA_964466925.1 uncultured Nitrospirales bacterium | reverse complement strand
GGGCGGGCATGACGAGCGCGAACAGACCCTCAACCAGTTATTGGTGGAGATGGACGGCTTCAATACGAATGACGGCGTTATTTTAATGGCGGCCACGAACCGCCCGGACGTCCTGGACCACGCCTTGTTGCGTCCGGGCCGTTTTGACCGGCAGGTGGTGGTGGCCAATCCCGATATTATCGGCCGCAAGTGCATTTTGGACATCCATATCCGCAATCAGAAAATCCCGGTGGACCCCGATGTGGAAACCAATGTTTTGGCCCGGGGCACGCCCGGTTTTTCCGGGGCGGATCTTGCCAATATGGTGAATGAGGCGGCCCTGCTGGCCGCACGGCGCTCCAAAGAAAAAGTGGACATGGTGGATTTTGAGGATGCCAAGGACCGGGTGCTCATGGGGCCGGCCCGCCGGAGCATGGTCATTACCCCGAAAGAAAAGCGCCAGACGGCCTATCATGAGGCGGGCCATGTGCTGGTGGGGCGGTTGCTGCCGGACGCGGATCCCATCCACAAGGCCACGATCATCCCGCGCGGACCCTCGCTGGGGCTTACCAGCTTCCTGCCGGAGGAAGACCGCCACAATGCCAGCAAGAAGTGGTGTCTGGCCACCATTCGCATGAGCATGGGCGGGCGCGCCGCCGAGGAAATCGTTTTCAGCGAGTATACCAGCGGGTGCGCCAGCGATTTGCAGCATTCGACGCGTCTAGCCCATTCCATGGTATGCGAATGGGGCATGAGCGATTTGGGCCCCATTGCCTTCGGCCGCAACGAAGAAGTTTTTCTGGGCCGCGATTTTGCGCGGATGCGGGATTTCAGCGATGAAACCGCTTCCGCGGTGGACCGGGAAGTGCACCGGATTCTGGAAGAAGCGTATAAGGATGCCAAGGACCTGTTGGTCAAGCACCGGGACATCTTGAACGCCATAGCGGAAGCCCTGTTTGAGCGGGAAACGCTGGAGTCCGAGGAAATTGACGCTATTATCCGCAAGCATGGCGGGGATGGATTGATTCCGCCGAAGGCGCCCGAAGAAGACCTGTCCCAGGCGGAATCCGGCGCCGAAAAGGCTCCGGAGCGCCCGGTGGTGAAGCCGTCCGCGGAAATTCTTCCCGGCCTGCCCCCCGGACCCATTATTCCGGACACGGCGTGATACGCGGATACAACAAGGGAGCGGCGCGATTCCGCTCCCTGTTATTTTGAATGGGGCGGGAAACGCATATAATGGACCATACCCAAATCATGGGCGTGATCAATGTCACGCCGGATTCGTTTTATGACGGTGGGAAGTATCCCACCCTTGAAGCAGCCCGGGCGCATGCGGAACAGCTTGTCCGGGAAGGCGCGGACTGGCTGGACATCGGGGGGGAATCCTCCCGGCCGGGCGCGGCCCCCGTGGGCCTGGACGAAGAATTGCGGCGGGTATTGCCGGTGCTGGAAGCCCTGAAGGGAATCGGCGCGCCCCTTTCCATCGACACGTACCGCGCGGAGACCGCCCGGCGGGCGCTGGCGCTGGGGGCCGCGATGGTCAATGACATCAGCGCGTTGCGCGGCGACCCGGATATGGCGGAAGTGGTGGCGGAAAGCGGATGCCGGTGTGTGCTGATGCACATGCAGGGCACGCCCCGGAACATGCAGGAGGCCCCGCATTACTCAGACGTGGTATCCGAGATATGCGCCTTCTTTGAGGAGCGCATCGCGGCGGCGGTGAAGGCCGGCGTGCGCGAGGACCAGATTTGGCTCGACCCGGGATTTGGCTTTGGCAAGACCGTTGAACACAATCTTGCCCTGCTGAGACGGTTGCCGGAATTCAAGCAATTCGGGCGGCCCCTCTTGATCGGCACGTCAAACAAGTCTACGATTGGAGCGGTATTGGACGTTTCCCTCGAGGAGCGTCTGGAAGGCACGGCGGCCACGGTGGCCATTGCCGTCTTCCTGGGGGTGGACGCGATTCGCGTGCATGACGTCAGGACAATGAAGCGGGTGGCCCGCATGAGCGAAGCCGTCCGTGACGGGAGAGGGTAGAGAATATGCCGGACCGGCTTTTTGGAACAGACGGGATTCGCGGCCGCGCGAATACGCACCCCATGACCGCGGAGATGGCCCTCCAGGTGGGCCGCGCGGCCGGCGCCATTTTCCAGCGCGAAGACCGCCCCCACACCATCCTTATCGGAAAAGACACGCGGCGCTCCTGCTACATGATCGAGAACGCCTTGACGGCGGGCTTGTGCTCGGTCGGCATCCGCGTGCTGCTCACCGGCCCCCTGCCCACCCCCGGCGTGTCCTACATCATGCGCAGCCTCCGTTGCGATGGCGCCATCATGATCTCCGCCTCGCACAACGCATATGAGGATAACGGGATCAAGCTGTTTGGCCGGGATGGGTACAAGATCGCGGACGAGGTGGAAGACGAAATCCAGCGCCTGGTTTTTTCCGAAGAATTGGACAAAATCCGCCCGGTCGCGGAAAAAATCGGCACCGCCAAGCGCATTGATGATGCCGTGGGGCGCTACATCGAATTTGTGAAGGCCACGTTTCCCAAAGGCATGCGGCTGGACGGCCTGAAAATCGTCGTGGACTGCGCCAACGGCTCGATGTATAAAATCGGGCCGGACACGCTGTCGGAACTGGGCGCGGAAGTTGTCGCGCTCGCCAACCGTCCCGATGGCATGAACATCAACAAAAACGTGGGCACGGTGTATCCCGAGGAGATGCGGGCCATGGTGATCCGTGAAAAGGCGGATCTCGGCATCTCCTTTGACGGGGACGGAGACCGTGTGGCCATGGCGGACGAAGACGGCCGGCTGCTCGACGGCAACGCGCTCCTCGCCATTTTGGGCGTGGATAAGCTCGAACGGAATGAACTGCCCCACAACATGCTGGCCGCCACCATCCTGGCCAATGGCGGATTGGACAAGGCCCTGGCCCCCCTTGGCGGAAAAGTACTGCGCGCCAATGTGGGCGACCGCTATGTCGTGGAGGCCATGCGGGAACACGGGCTCGACGTGGGCGGCGAATCCTCCGGCCACATCATCATGCTCGAACACAACACCACCGGCGACGCCATGATTGCCGCCCTGCAAATCCTGGCCACCATGATCCGGAAGGATGTGCCCCTTTCCGTGATTGCCGACGTGTATGAGGAAATGCCCGAAAGCCGCATCAATGTGCCCTTGCAGGGAAAAACGCGGCCCCCCCAGGAAAAATTGGATGCCCTCGCCAAGGAGGTGGAACCCCAGCTTAACGGATCCGGGCGCGCCATCATCCGGCCCTCCGGCACGGAACCCATTATCCGCGTCATGGTCCAGCACGAAGAAATCCGCAAAGCGGAAGCCCTCAGCAAAGCCCTCGCGGAAAAAGTCGCAAAACTTTAGACTCTTTGTTCTATAGTTCTTTGTGTTTTGCGTAGATGTTTGGTGAAGG
>CAYXPO010000610.1:0-3417 GCA_964466925.1 uncultured Nitrospirales bacterium | reverse complement strand
TCCATTGCCATTGTCCTGCCCGCCCTTTGCGTTACGCGATAAAAATGGCGATGTGATCGATCCCACCAAGGATAAAGACGGCAAGCCCATTCCCGCCGACCTGCCGTTGCCGCAACAGGGCATTTCCCGCCCCGTAAGCCTCAAGAAAACCTGCGGGGCTTGCCACGATTACAACACCATCACCCACGGCTACCACTTCCAGATGGGCCGCGATGAATTGTATCCGCCCGCGGAAGCCGGTAAAGGCGATGCGCCCAGCCGCGGCCCCGGTCTCTTCGGGAAATGGCAATTGCTCTATCAGCGGGAATTGACTCCCGTCAAATTTGACAATCCCGACGATGTGGACATGACCCCCTTCGACTGGGTTTTGAATTGCGGCATTTGTCATCCCGGCGGCGGCCCCGCCGAGTATGATCGCAATCACAAACGCTACGACGAGGCGATCAAGGGCGACATCGGCGGCCTCACCATGTTCGGCAACGGCGACTACCACGAATCGGCCTGGGGCCGCACGGGCGTCATCGAAGCCGACTGTCTGGTATGCCATCTGGAAGGATACGAATACTCCGTCCGCGTCCAGCAGATGAAAAAACTCAACTTCGAATATGCCGCCACCGCCGCCGCGGGCTTCGGCTACGTCTTCGGTTCCACGGCCGAAGGCCAGCAGCCCAAGGTCTATTACGACAAATCCATGTTCCGCGCGGACGGCACCGTCTATCTCCATATCCGCCGCCCCTCGGACCGGCAATGCCAGGAATGCCACGACATGTCATCCGCGCAAAAGCGCGGCAGTGCCTGGCACAACAGCTATATGCAGGATGTTCATGCGGACCAGGGATTGGGTTGTGTGGACTGCCACCCCGGCGACATCCGCCACAATTTCGCCAAGGGGCATTCCTCGAACCAAAGCGTACGGGATGATCTGGACCATACCAATCTTTCCTGCAAGCGTTGCCACGAAAAAGGCGAACACGGAGCCCCGAACGAAAAACACGAATGGCTGCCTCCCCTCCATTTGGAACGTATCAGTTGCGAGGCTTGCCATATCACGCACCGCCCCTTTGTGCCCACCGCCACCGTGGATTCCCTCACCGGCAAGGCCGTGCAATTGCCCGGGCAATATGATTCTCAAGCCTATGACGGCTATTTGTTTGGCGCCATGTGGGGCAAGGTCACCGGCCATGACAAAGAAAACCTGATTGATGCCTACACCCCCGCCGAACTCGAACGCGCCGCCGCACTGGTGGTGACCCCCGATTCCGCCCTGCGGAGCTTCTTTCAGAATGCCGACAACACCTCCCGTGTGAAGCCGGAAGCGTTCACCGTGCGCGATTTCATTGAAGTCAAGGGCGGTGTGCAAACCGAAGACGCCCGCGCACTGATGCTCATGGCGTTGCACGAAGTCACCGGAGGGGCGGATTCCGCCGCCCCGGTGTGCGTGTTCCGGGGCAAAGCCTACCGGATGGAAACCGGCAACCTGCGCGAGATCGCCGCCAAACTGCAGCCAAAACGTCCCGCGGCCACTATCGCCGAAACGCCCTATGCCTTTGGCCGCAGTAAAGGTGACAACATCATCTATCCGGAAAGCCGCCAACTGGGCGCGTTCTGGGCGTTCGTGGAAAATGGCGTGGCCAAGCCGCTCTTCGTAAAAGACATGGCGGCCGCCTGGAATTTCCTGAAATCAGACGAATTCAAGTTCTCCGCCTATCCGGCGAAACCATCGGACGGCGCTGTTTCGCCGGGCTTGCCGCGTGCCGGTGAAGCCGGGGAACAAGAACTCCCGGCGGCCCCTGAAGCACAACCCGCGCCCGCGCCCGAAGCGGCAGCAGCGCCTGCGGCAGCGGCTTCGGCCCCTGAAGCGCAACCCGCGCCCGAAGCGGCGCCTGCACCGGAAACACCCCTTGCGCCGGCCGAACAGGCGCCTGATCCTGTATTGGAACTCCGTACGGCAATCACCGCGAAAGTGGACGCCTATCCCGCTTCCGACAAGCACCCGCTGGAAGTATTCGATGACAACAACGACTCCTTCCCCGAGGTAAACACGGAAGACGAAATGGCGTTGGTGGCGTGGGCGCTCAAACAGGCGGTCCCCCGCCTGAAAAACCGTGACCTCTATTACGTCAAAGGCGTGAACGCCTGGAAGATCAATCTCGAAGCATGGGCCAATCCGTACTCCGCCGAATATCTTCAGATGGACCGCATCGGCGAAGACGAGGCGTTCCTGGCCATCGAACGCCGGGAAGAAGTGGAATCCCCCGGCGCCAATAGCTGGGATGCCCCCGTGAAGGCTTGGGAAACCAAGGAAGTGCGGTTGGCGCGTCCTTATAAGGCCATGATTGAGAAAGTTGATATGACGGCCAACACCGCCATCGCCGCGCTCGCCAAACCCCTGTCTTGGACCGCCTCCCATGGCGTCGAACCCAAAGAACGCGCCCTCGGCGCGAACGGTTGCCGCGACTGCCACTCCAAGGAGTCCCAATTCTTCTTTGGCAAGGCCGTGGTGGATCCCTTCCAGGCCGATGCCACCCCGCAGACCGTTCCCATGTATTCCGTGCTCGGCTTCAACGCGAACGACCTGTTAATCAGTATATGGCGCGAAGAAGAGTTGAAGGAATTCGCGCCTTGGCTCGTATTGGCCGTGCTCCTCCTCATTCTTCTGCACTATGTCCTCATCGGCCCCAAAGACCGCGGCAAGAAACTCGTCCCGGATGTTTTGCGCTTCCGCGCCCACGAGCGCCTCAGCCATATTATCGCTTTGGTGACCGTCGTCTTCCTCGCCATCACCGGTTTCTGCTTCCTGCTGGGCGAACACGACCCCCTGGGCCATTGGGCGCGCGACGTGCACACCTACGTGGGCTATGTGGCCGTCGTGGGCATGGCCGGCGTATTTTTGTGCTGGCTCTGGTTCATGTTCCCCGCCAAAGGCGACATCAAATGGATGCTCAAGGCCGGCGGATACCTCGGCGGCGTGAAAGAACACCTTCCCGCCGGAAAATTCAACGCGGGCCAGAAGGTGCTGTTCTGGCTGATGATGCTGGCCTGCGCCGCGCTGGCCGTCACCGGCATCATCATGGGCCTGAACCGCGGACAACACTTCTCCGGCCAGGAAATCATCTACACCATTCACGATGCCGCCGCGCTGCTGATGATTCTCATGCTGCTGGCGCACGTGTATCTGGCCGCCTTCGTGGTCTCCCACAGCCTCAACGCGATCTTCGGCGGCAAAGTATCGAGTGCGTGGGCCGATGCCCACCACTCCAAATGGAACTATCCCGGCAAGAAACCCGGTGCGCATCATTGATCCATTTTGCGTTCGTCTGGTATACTGCTGTTTCAAGGTTTTGGGCGATTAGCTCAGGTGGTTAGAGTACTTGCTTGACATGCAAGGGGTCACTGGTTCAAGTCCAGTATCGCCCA
>CAYXPO010000609.1:0-3423 GCA_964466925.1 uncultured Nitrospirales bacterium | reverse complement strand
CACCTTCACCTTCACCTTCACCTTCACCTTCACCTTCACCTTCACCTTCACCTTCACCTTCGCCCTCGCCCTCGCCTTCGGCAGGTTCGCCTTCGACAGGCTCGCCTTCGTTGTCATCAAATCCGAAAGTCATGATTTCACAAGTTTCAAAATCCTTGACGACATAAATCAGGCGGATATTGGCTTTCCGGAGTTCGTCCAGCGTCGTTTGCGGAATCCCCGGCTCTAGGGCCGGTTCAAACAGGAAGGCTTCCCAGAAGTTGTGGTGCCCTGCCTGATAGGTGCCCGAGTAGTAATCGGTAAGGACAATGGGTTCCGTGGTATACCCCTCGATTTGGGTCTCCACCCAGCGTACCAGCGGGGCGGTATACCCTGCAGTGGGCCCCGTCGGATTAGGCGGCCAGTAGAACTGTATGTCTACGGATATTCCCCCGGGCCCGTCACACTGACGGCGCTGAAGCAAATCCCCTTCCCGCGGAATGAGACAGGGGCAAAGATACGCCGTATCCGTGGTGGTCGTTGTCATCCCTTCCCAGTCCCGGGTGATTTCAGGCTTGTCATAGTTAACCGTAACGGGAATGCGGCCCCAATAGCCCGCGTTTCTAAGCGTGAACAGGGGGTTCTCCGCGGCGGAGACCATCGCGGGAAACTCCGTGGCCAGTTCATAGCGTCTCGGGTTTTCCAGGAAGTCAAAGGACCAGGCGTCACGGCTGGCATCCGGGGAATAGGAATGGGTGAAATTGGGGAGCCCGCTCAAGGGGCCGTTGTAATTGAGAACCTGTCCATCGGCGGCGTCTTCGATTTCGGCATCCAGGTAGAAACTCTCCTGCAGGTTTTCTTCGGTCAGCCGCGTGTTTTTGGTTTCCAATCGCGCTCGTGTTTTCAGGCGGTGGTTAGCAAATGCGTCGCCCCATTCCCCTTGTTCCGTACAGAAGGCTTCGGGATGGTTAATAAGAAAGGGAACGACGGCAGGGGAGGTGTCCGGACGCGGCACCTCGCGCACCTGCTTGACAATCAGCTTGCCGTCCGGGTCGTTCTTCTTGTATTCGAAGTCGAGCATATAATTGGTTTTGGCGGCGACTTCGGAGAAACGCTCGGAAGCGGTTAAAAGGAGCATGGCCAAATCACGATAATCCTGTTCCCAGTTCATCACGGTGGCGCCTATGGGCACCAGGTTTGAAGAGGTCCTGATGGAAAGATACAGGGTTGCCAATGAAGGATCGATCTTACCGCCTGACTGGATTTCGCCTTCCGAGGAAACAACTTCGCCTTCTCCCGGGAATTCCCCTTCTCGCTGTTCTCCTTCCCAGGGATGCTGGATATAGACGTAGATTTCCACCTCTTCTGGCACGGCTCCGCCTTCCGGATTGGTGACGGAGAGGGCGCCTTTCTGGCTGACCATGCGAATGGCGAAGTCTCCATATTCTCCCCGGGTTACCGTGGCGACGCCGTTGGCCATTTCCTCCTCGTCCGGAAAGGAATGATGGACCAGCACGGCCATGCCGACCTGGTCTTCATCCACATTGTAGCGCAGTCGTTCGAGGAAGGCGTTTTCATTGTAAAAACTGGCGAATACTTTTCTTATGGCGCGGAATACGCCGCGCTCCTTGCTTTCAGACGCGTCGCAGATGGACGGGCCCGCCTCGTCTCCGTCCAGTTCATCGGCCAGGCAGCCGCTGTAACTGTCATAGAGCCCGGCCCCGGTAAACTGGCCGCTGTCTTCCACGTTGGTGCTGCTTCTGAAGCGGATTTTACGGTCCGGATCAAAGCCATACTGCGGGTCCTGCAGGGCTTCCAGGACGGCCGTTTGCGCTTCCGATGTAAAGGCGGTGGCTTTTGTGTCGGCAAAGAGGTCTCTCAAGGATTCCAAATCCGAAAAGAGTTGTTCCATGTTTGACGGCGGATATTCGTATCCGTCCAGCGTCTCGTGAATCTCCTCGCGCAGGGTGTTTCCCGTGGACAGGGGTTGCGCCATGAAGGAATTCCAGAGTTCAAACGACAAGCCCAGCGACACGGGGGAATTGTCGGGGATGGAAGTCCGCAGGATGCCCATGTTGGCGGCTTTGCCGCCGAAGTATTGAATATCCCCGGGCAGGAGCGGGTCTGTGGGGGCTGAATATGCCCCATAAGGAGCCATGGGCGCGATATCCAGCGGCGCGGGCGCTTTCGCAGCGAGCAGCTGCTGCCATACCGTTTCTTCCATACTGTCGGCATCCAGCAGGGTGACGTCCGCCGGATTCCAATACCCCTGGTAGGCGCTCAGCGTAACCCGGCGACCCACCAGTGCCTGGGCGCGCGCTGCGTCCGCTGCAACATGGAGATACGCGAAGGGAATGGAATAGGAATTCGTGAGAATCGCCACATGTGAATTGGGCGTTGAAGGGGAAAGGGACAGAAAACCGGCCACCATGGGCACATCGGCAGGCATACCGTCGGTGAGCAGGATGTCCGTCGGCAACAGGGTTCCGGCAGAAAAGGCGGATTGGATTTCATCCCCGGGCACATAGGTCAGCCGGCCTGCCGCCCAGCCTTCCGAATAAACCACATTGCCAGGAGTCCAGCGGGAACTGGAACCCAGGGGGACGCCCTGGGAAGCAAGGTATTCCCGATTCGCTTCCGCCGCGGCGCCTTGTTCATAGGACGGGAAATAATAGGCATTCACGCCGCCCAGGACCGTCGCCTTGACCATGTTGAACAGGTCAATAATTTCATCCGGCGCATAGGGATCCATGCGCACGAACTGAATGCCGTATTCCGGCGGGGTATGGTCGCTGATGGGGGGTAGAATCACCGCGCCGAGAATCGCCTGCTGGCCTGCCGCATGGAGGGTGACCGCGTCATATTCCGGCGCGCCGATGTCCAGGAAGGGATCGAGCACCTCCCGCGCAAAATCGTAATGAAACACGTAGGTCCGGCAATCCTGAAAATAGACCGTGTCCGGTTCGCTCAGCAGAATGGTAAACTTGACGTAGCCCGATGTCGGGCCATAGGGGTCGCCCGTCCCTTCCGCGCGAAAGGGATCATCAGGAAACTGAATCTGATTTTTCCAATAGGGGGATGGGGAAATCGTCGCGGCCGCGGGAATCGCGAGAGCTAGAAGAATTGCGGCGCCAAGCCACAGACACTTTGGATGCATGAGATGTCCTTTTTCGGGTCGGGCATGGAAAGGCAAAACCGTTATGCCCGTATTTTACCATACCAATGAAGGGAGTACGGCAGCAGACATAGTGTGGCCGTCAGCCTGCTGCGTTCACTTACGCTAGTCTTCGTTTTGCTGCCGCCATCAACTTCTGCCGATTAAATTTTTCACCCTTCTAAGAGTTGTATTGAGGCAATAGGAGAAATCGCTGGTCAACTCAAACCATTTTTATAGTCGCGATGATACGCTTCAAGAAATGGGGAGCGGGGTTTGTGGATTGTTGC
>CAYXPO010000608.1:0-3425 GCA_964466925.1 uncultured Nitrospirales bacterium | reverse complement strand
GACTGCTGGTTTTCGTGGTGGTGGTGTTGGGGATGGTCCATGCCTTGTCCTCCTATGTGAACGAATCACCGCGCTTCCAAGTGAAAAAAATCCGCGTGGAAGGCGCGATCATGCTCAAGGAGGAAGCGATCCTCGCGGTGGCCGGCATCACGAAAAAAGACAATGTGCTGTGGTTCGACAGCGCCGCCATCAAGCGGCGGGTGGAGGCCATGCCCTATGTGAAGCGCTGTGAAGTGCAGCGGGTGTATCCGGACTTGGTGATCATCCGCGTCGAGGAACGCACCCCCGCCGCCTCCCTGGTGGTGAATAACCGGGTGTATGAAATTGATGTGGATGGGGCCCCCTTGCGTGAATTGGCTCTGCGTGATCCCCCCACGGGACCGCTTATTACGAATATTCCGAATCTGGACGTGGTGGAACTGTCCCAGCGCATCGAATCCCCGGAACTTCGGCTGGCCCTCGAAACCTGGCGGGCCTTTTCCTCCATTCCCCTGGCCTCCGAGATTACCCTGTCGGAAATCTCCATCCCGGCCCCCAATCAGATCATCACCTTTTTCGACGAGGTGCCGTTTGAAGTGCGTTGGAGCGCCCAGGGATTGATGGAGCAGGCGCAGCGGCTGGACTTCCTGTGGCATGAGCGCAAAGGACAGTTTCCCTGCACCATTTATTTGGATTTGCGCTTTGAAAATGATATTGCGTGCAAATAGCGCCCGCCATTGTGCGCTGTTTGGTGGACATGGTATTATAAACGCTGCGTTGGGCAGCCTCGGAGAGAACACCCATGACCGTTTCAACAAGCAATGACCTGCAAACCTTCGATCAACGCGCCGTCATCAAGGTATGTGGCATCGGCGGCGGCGGCGGCAATGCCATTGGCCGCATGATCCAGGCGGGGCTGGCCGACGTTGAATTCATCACCATCAACACCGACGCCCAAGCCCTGAAAAACTCCCCGGCGGGCACGCGTTTGCAGATCGGCACCCAACTCACCAGCGGTCTGGGTTCGGGGGCGAAACCGGAAGTGGGCTTTCGCGCCGCCGAAGAAGACCGGGAACGCATCCGGGAAGTTCTGAGCGGGGCCGACATGGTGTTTCTCACGGCGGGGTTGGGCGGAGGCACGGGCACGGGCGCCAGCCCGATTGTGGCGGAGGAAGCCCGGAATACCGGCGCGCTGACTGTCGCCATTGTCACCCTGCCCTTCAGCTTTGAGGGCAAAGAGCGCATGGCCAACGCCATGAAGGGCCTTGTGGATCTCGAAAAGCATGTGGATACCCTTATCGTGGTGCCCAATGACCGCGTTTCCGCGCTGAGCCACGAAAGCATGTCCTTTCTGAGTGCGTTCAGCATGGCCGATGAAGTGCTGGCGAACGGCGTGCGCGCGATATCCGAACTTATCACCATCCCCGGCCTGATTAATCTCGATTTCGCCGATGTGCGCACCATCATGCAGGCCCGCGGACGCGCCCTGATGGGCATTGGCACGGCGGAAGGCGATGAACGCGCGGTGCGCGCCGCGGAAGAAGCCATCATTTGCCCCTTGCTGGAACAGTCCAATATCAACGGCGCGATGGGCGTTATCGTAAATATCAAAGGCGGATGCGATATCCGTATGCGGGAAGTGCAAAGCGCCGTTAATACCGTGAAAAAAGCGGCCCATCCCGATGCCAATATCATTTTCGGGGCGGTCGTGGACGAAAACGAACGTCCGGAAATCCAGGTAACGGTAATTGCCGCAGGCTTTCCCAAAGGCGTTTCCGAGGCGTTCTTGGCCCAGGAACCCGCCGCCCCGCAAGCGGTGGAATCCAAACCCGCCCCGCCATCGCCCGCGCCCAAACCCGCCCCGGCGCCGACGCCGGTTCCGGCGGCCGCCAAGGAAATCCCGCCCCAAGCCAAACCGTCAGCTCCTCCCCGGGAACAAATGCTGTTCCCGGAGGAAAAACAGAAACAACAGGGTTTTGAACCCGAAGCGCCACAAGAACCCGAACGCGACATGGGCATTCCCACATTCTTGTGGAAACGGATGCAACAGAAGAGGATAAAGTGAGAGAACGATTCATCAAACTATTGCAGCGCGCGGTCCAAAAGGACGCCTCCGACATTCACCTCAAGACCGGAAGCCAGCCTTTCCTACGGGTGGATGGTGAAATCACGGATACGAATACCGAACCCTTGCAGGCCGAAGATATTGCCGCCATTCTGGACATCATCCTCAGCGAAGAACAGAAGAAATACTTTGCGCGGCGCGGGGAAATAGACTTGTCTTTCACGGAAAAAGGCGTGGGGCGTTTCCGGGTGAACGTCTTCCGGCAGCGGGGCACCATTTCCGTCGTCATGCGCCGCATTAAAACCAAAATCCTGACCTTTGACCAATTGCACCTTCCGCCCGTCACCGTGCGCTTCGCCACCATGCAGCGCGGGCTGATTATCATCACCGGCACCACCGGCAGCGGCAAATCCACCACACTGGCCTCGATTGTGGACTACATCAACGACAACCGGCGGTGCCATGTGGTGACCATTGAAGACCCCATCGAATATGTCCACTCCGACCGCAAAGCCATCATCAATCAGCGGGAAATCACCATAGACACCCAGGATTTCTCCACCGCCCTCAAATCGGTCATGCGCCAGGACCCCGACGTGATTCTCGTGGGCGAAATGCGCGATCTGGAAACCTTCATGGCCGCCATCGCCGCCGCCGAAACCGGCCACCTCGTCTTCAGCACCCTCCACACCACCAACGTGATGCAGACCGTGGACCGCATCATCGATCTCTTCCCCTCCAATCAGCACGACCAGGTCCGCTCGGCCCTGGCCCTCAACCTGCGCGCCATCATGTGCATGCGGTTGCTCGTGCGCGCGGATGGCGTGGGCCGCGTCCCCACCTGCGAAGTCTTGTTCAATACCCCGTCCGTGCGGAAGCTCATCAAGGAGAACCGGATTGCGCAACTGGAGACCGCCATCCAGGCGGGCAAGGAAGAAGGCATGCAGACGTTCAATGACAGTTTGTATGATCTGATCCGCACCGGCCTAATCACCACCGACACCGCCATGGAAATTTCCGACAATCCTGAAGAGCTCAACATGCTGTTGCAGGGCATACGCCTGAGTTCCAAACGCGGCGGAATCCTGAAATAACCCGGCCTCCCCGTGAGAAGGGAAAACCCATGCGGAAAAGCATACCAATCCTTTTGGCAATAGGGATGTTTGCCTGTACATGGGCCGCCGCACAGGCCCCGGCCCCGGCGCGCATCAAGGCCTTTTGTGTGGACTTTAACTGGGGAACCGAGGGCTTCGCCCCGCCCGGCATGTACGCCAAAGCCTCCCCGAAAGCGCACGTGGCATGGTACAAGGCCATGGGGGTGAACACCATTCAGACCTTTTGCGTGAGTTGCCCGGGCTATGCATGGTACAAAAGCCAAATC
>CAYXPO010000607.1:2235-3431 GCA_964466925.1 uncultured Nitrospirales bacterium | reverse complement strand
CCCTGCGCACCCCCGCAAACACCTGCCAGCCCCGCCCCGCCAGATACATTGCACACGCCGCGCCAATCCCCGTCGAAGCCCCGGTGATGAGCACGTGTCTGTTTTTCAATGTCCGCATAATCTTTACCCCGCTCCGGTTTCATTTTGTCAAAATAGTAGCACAACACCGCATGGAGGTTTCCTCCTTTTCACCCTTGTTGAACCATCCCAAAACGAAGATGTCAATATACATGTAACTGACAAAGACACTATTACCGTGATTCGTGAATCGCGTGCGCGAAGCAGAGTCGTTATAATGATTCCAGCCGCATTTGCCGATATTATGGACATGAGGACCATTTTCGGCACTATATCTTGTGTTCTTGACCGAAAAAGTGCACAATATACCCCAAGGGTGGGACGTTAAGAAGCGGCCCCAAGAGATATATGGCGCTATCGGATGACCATAGCCCCGGTAGTCCGGGGAATTCTGCGGCCAATGCACCGCCGGGTGCGCCTGTGCCTGAACCGGCTCCGGCGGTCTTGAACCAAGACATGCTGAACGAATTAATAGCGGCGCAATTGGGCCGGCCCAGTTCGTTGTTGGATGATCAACCGCTGGACAAGGGCGACGCCCTTCTGGACAACTCTCCCATTGTGCAGCGCGATGAAGAAGAACTCCTTGCGCCGGTCAGCAATGACTTGCTGACGGAGGTTTCCAGCAGTGACAAAGGACGCCCATTAACCCAGGACGATATAGATCGGTACATCGCCGATCAAATACGCAGACAGGCCGAGGGGGCGCCTTCCGATTTTTCTTCATCGGGACCGGACACCGATTCCGCGGCCTCCCCCGCCGCTCCGGAAAGTGAATTGTCTCCGGAGGAACTTGAACGGCTGGTGTCCCAATTGGGCGTTTTCGCAGACAAGCCCAAGACGGATTCCTCGGTGGCGCCCAGCGGCGTTATGTCACAGGAAGAACTGGATCGGCTCATCGCGCAAACGGCCGCCCCATCCTCACAAACCGTTAGCGAAAAGACCCCGCCGCCGCTTGAATCCAAACGGGACGGCAGCATGTCGCAAGAGGAGCTTGATCGCCTCATGGCCCAAGCTCCGCCGCCACCCGCGCTTGTACCGAAAAAAGAGAACGTACCCCTGGATTCGGGGAAACCTGCCAGCGGCGTCATGTCCCAGGACGAACTCGACCAACTCTTCGC
>CAYXPO010000607.1:0-2135 GCA_964466925.1 uncultured Nitrospirales bacterium | reverse complement strand
GCAAGCGTCCGCCGCCCCGGCGCCAACGCCTCCGGCAATTACGCCGCCCGCCGCCTCGCCCACCACCGGCGATGTCATGTCCCAGGACGAACTCGACCAGCTCTTCGCGCAAGCGTCCGCCACCCCGGCGCCAACGCCTCCGGCAATTACGCCACCCGCCGCCACGCCTACCACCGGCGATGTCATGTCCCAAGACGAACTCGACCAGCTCTTCGCGCAAGCGTCCGCCGCCCCGGCGCCAACGCCTCCGGCAATTACGCCGCCCGCCGCCACGCCCGCCACCGGCGATGCCATGTCCCAGGACGAACTCGACCGACTCTTCGCGCAAGCGTCCGCCGCCCCGGCGCCAACGCCTCCGGCAACCGTCGCGCCTTCCGCCGGTACGGATAGTAATGCGCCCTTGGATCAGGCCGCCTTGGACGATCTGTTGGCGCAACTTCAGGGGGGAGGGAGCGCCCCGGAACCTGTGGCTGATACTCCCGGCGTGGAGTCTTCAGCCCCATTTTTACCCATTCCTCCCTCGGATGCGGAAACACCCGCCGCCGCCGTGAGCCTCAGCCAATCCGACCTGGATGATCTTATTGCAGGGTTTGAACAGGGGGCTGCCGCACCCGCCGCCGCTCAACCTGCGGCAATATCCGAAAATATAACCCAGGACATGATTGAGGCGCTTATCTCCGCGGCGAGTGCCACGGAAAGTCCTGATACGGCGGGTGTCGGTTCTGAAAATCTCGCGGCCGCCGCCACCTCCCCCGTTCCCATCCCTGAAACCGCCCTTCCGGATATTGCCGCGGGAAAGGTCAAAGCAAGAAAAGAAGCGCCGCCGCCCCAACTCGATATGGAACCCTCCGAGGTGGCCACCGCCGCGCCCGAAAAACCCCGGCGTTCATTCAAGGGGAAACTTCTTCGAACCGGAATGGCGCTGGCGGCCGGGTTGCTGGTGGGCTTCGGCACCTTCTCCGCCCTGTATCTCCATCAGGAGCAAACCCCCGAACTTCCCGCACCCGAAGTAAATGTTCACGCCGCCACACCTTCCACCGCGCCCGAAGCACACGGCGGCATTTCACTTCCCCAAGCCATGGAACAGGCCAAGGCCTTCATTGCCGCAAAAGAATACAAGCGCGCCATCGCGGTATTGAAAGAGCCCATGGAAAAAGCGAAACGAGGGGAAGAGTACACCGAAGCGCAGTATCTGGTCCTCGAAGCGCGCTACAAAGGATTCGACTACCAGCCGGACTCTCCGGAATATCAGGAATTGCATGCCGCCATTGACGCCCTCGCAAGCGATAACCCGACCCACCCGCGCACCCTCGATGCCCTCCATTGGAAAGCCAAGCTTTATGAAATGGATTCCATGCCCTATGCCGCGAATGATGTTTACAAACAAATCATCGAACGCTTCGCCGGAGCGCCCAATCTCGATACGGTGCTGCTCGATGCCGCCAAAATGGCCAACAGCCTGCGCAATCCCCAGGAGGCTGCGGAATATGCCCAGCATCTTTTGAAAGAATACCCCGGTTCCGCGCAAGCGTCCGAGGCCCACCTGGTCTTGGGGGACGCCTACGCCATGGCGGGCATGGAAGACGATGCCCGCACGCTGTTCGTGCGCTTGGCCGACAAAGAACCCGGTTCTCCGCGCGGTTCTCAGGCGTTCCTTCGTCTGGGCCGCCTGGCCATGGACCAGAAAAACTACGATTCCGCCATCACCCATCTCAAGACCTGCCTGCAAACCTCCGCGGCCCAGGAAGGCAACGACGCCGTTTATCTCCTGTTGGCGCAGGCCTTTCGGGCAAAAGGACAACTAGACGACGCACGCACCACACTCAATGATTTGATCAAGTTCTTTCCCAACGCCCCTTCCGTGGCCTCGGCATTGGTGGAACAAAGCCAGATCGCGGAGACTCAAGGAGACCGCAAAACGGCCATGAATCTGGCACAACAGGCCGTATCACGCTTTCCCAAAAATCCTCTCGTCCTTAAAAACTATGGGGAATTCCTCGGCTTGGACGGGAACCCCTATGGAGCCGCCTCCACCCTCATGGCCGCCGATGAAGCGGGCGCCAACGACCCCAACGTGCTGATGGCCGCCGCCCGTCACTTCAAAACCCTCGCCATGAATGAGCAGGCCCGCAATG
>CAYXPO010000606.1:0-3438 GCA_964466925.1 uncultured Nitrospirales bacterium | reverse complement strand
TGCGGGCCATCATGATATTCACCAGACCGCCTTCCCGCCAGCCCTTATTCACCATACATTCATACAGGGGAAATTCACGCGCCCTCCGGACCCAGGGGGCTTCACCGCCTCCCTGCGCCGCGCGATTCCGCTGTTTTTGTTTCGCTTTTTCCTTGCGCCGTTTCTTCATAATCTTCAATAGTCTTTTGCGTTGGTCTTTTGGCATTTTGTTCCCTTCCGTTAAAAATGAGCGTTATTCCACGTTCAGCACCGTGCGGTTTCGGCCTTGTTCCTTGGCTTGGTAGAGCGACTTGTCCGCAGCCTGGATAAGCGCCGTTTTGTCCATGTCGTGCGTGGTGAGGTCGGCAAACCCGAAGGAGATGGTGACGATGAAGGGGTGGTCGGTATCTTGACAGAATATGTGCGACGCGAGGCTATGGCGCACGCGCTCGATGCAGGCCACCGCTTCGATGCTGGAGGTGTGGCTGAAGCAGATGACAAATTCATCGCCGCCGAAGCGGCCCGCGATGTCTTCTTTCCGGACATGTTCACCGATCAGTGCTCCGAGTTTCATCAGCACTTCATCGCCCAGGGTGTGCCCATAACGATCATTAATTTCCTTAAATTTGTCAATGTCCCCCATGCACAAGCACAGGGCGTGACGATAGCGTTTGGCGGAGTTCATCGCCACATCGAGCTGCTCCTCAAAAAAACGGCGGTTCAACAGGCCGGTCAGCGGATCGTACATGGCAGCCTTTGTCAGAAAGGCTTCATGCCGCTTGTGCTCCGTGATATCCCGGAGTATCCCGGTAAACACCCGCTGGTCCCCCACCCGGATTTCGCTAAGGACAAGATAGGCGGGAAAAACAATGCCGTCCTTGCGTTGTCCCAGAATTTCCCGGCCCTTGCCGATAATTTTGGCATGATTGGTGGTGAGGTAATCTTTCATGTAATCGGCATGCTGGCCCTTATAGGGTTCGGGCATCAGCAGCGATACGTCACGGCCCGCCACTTCTTCTGCGGAATACCCAAAAATCCGTTCCGCCGCCTTATTGAACGATTGAATGCACCCTTGTTCATCGGTCGTCACTATGCCATCCCCGGCATGCTCGAGCACGGCGCGCATCCGCGCTTCGCTCATGTGCACCGCCGTCTCCGCCTTTTCCAGCGCCTCCAGGGTCTTGTTCACACTGATACTCACTTCAGTCAGTTCATCGTTTCCCGTCACCGGCACCCGGTAGGACAGGTCGGCGGTTACTTCGACGGCGCGCAGGCTGGAGGTCAACCGGGACAGCCGGTTCAGCACGGTCTTGCCCAGTATGAACTGCATGACAAATCCCTGAATGAGTCCTGTCACGAGGATGCCGATGCCAAAGTACTGGAGGGTGCGCAAGCCGGCGGAATACACCAAGCGGGGCTTGTCCAAGCGCAGCATTAAAATGGGGGTCTGGGTAATATCCCGGAGGAGGGTGTATCCCGCCACGTTTTTGGAATTCAGGACTTTAACGACAACATCGTTGTTTTTCGCCAGTGATTCCCTGGCTTGGCAAAAACTCTCCGGCAGATTGGGAATATCGAGCCGGTGAAGGCATATGGAGGTCCGAAGGGTGGCGGCAATCGCGTTAATTTGGAAATCGTTCAGGAGGCCTGCAAACACCAAGGTGCCCCGGATGGGACCTTTCACTTCGCTGGTTAAAATGGGCCGCGCGGCCACCATGACCGGTCCCTCGTCCAGCAGCAACAGTCCTTCCACTTTACTGTCTTCAGCGGAATGTTTCAGAAAGGGGCTGTCTTTTGACAACAGGCGCAGCAGGCTGGGTGGAACCGGTATGGCCTCGTGGTTTTGAAGGTCGTATCCCTTTGAACACACGGGTTCGCCCGCTTCATTAAAAAACAGGATGAAGTTCACGAGCGAGGAAAGGCTGGCAAACTGTGCATAACCAAGATTTTTGTCAATGAATTCTTGATTGCGATCCACAACAAACTGATACGTGTCATCCCAATAGGCCCAATCGCCCGTTCGGGTGCTGATAACCGAGACTTGAGCATTCAGGGTGTCCACCACCTGCTCCAGGTCACGCCGCACTTCTTTTTCTTCCACCTGAACAAAGCCGCTCAGCAATACGAACCGCGACCAAAGATACACCACGCTGAAGATAATCGCCGTAGACCCGAATAAAATGAAAAAGGTCTTGCCCTGCAACTTCATACGCATGTCCTTTGAGACTGCTTCCCAACCGCCAATGACCCATCCAAGACAACGAACCTTGCCGGTAGCATAGCACCTTTTTAGGACAGGCCGCCACCGCTTTTTACCGGGGCGGCCAGGGATTGCATTAGTCCGTGTTCTTGGCTAGTATATCTGTAAAGTTGGAAGGTCGGAACCCGGGAAGCGAGGAGAGTGTTATGCGGATGGATGGCCAGGACAGACGGCGGTATCCGAGAAGCCGGCGGGGTTTGCCGCTGGTGGTGGATGAATCCGGGCCGGGCGTGCTGAATCATGTGGACAATATCAGCGCGAACGGGGTGCTTTGCCATACGGTGAAGCCTTTGCCCTTGATGACCAAGATGCGCATTCACCTGGAACTGCCCAAGCCCGCGAAATACCGGATTGACGCGGAAGGCATCGTGGTGCGGTGCGACCCGGACGACAAGGGTGACGATCATTTCAAAGTGGCCATCCTGTTCACACGCGTCAGCGATGAAGACCATGAAGCAATCCACAAATTCGTGGAACACGATTTGTCCCATCCCGATGAGTAACATGCCTCAGCGTGCGGTGTACGCGGAAAACCTGCCATGAACGCGGGGAAAAACGTGAAAAGAACCGGCCTGCGGGTGGCTCTTTTTGGGGCGGAATCTCATGTGCTCCAGCCGGAAATTGCACGGCACGCGGCATTGCGCCTCGTAACGCGTGCTCCGGAGGTGGTGGTGTGTTATGGGGGGGACGGCACCCTGCTGGCGGCGGAGTTGAAATGGCCCGGGCTTCCCAAAGTGCCAATTCTGAACAGCAAGGTGGGGCACCATTGCATCCGGCACCGGCCCCGCGAAGTCATCACCGCGCTCGCCCGGCGCACATTCACGGTGAACACCTACAATAAACTGGAATGCGCCATCCACCGGGCGGGCAAATCCGCGCCGGACCGCGTGGTTACACCCCTGAATGAAATCGTGGTGAGCAAAGGCCGCGTAAACACCGCCATGCGCTGGCAACTCTGGGTGGATGGCACACCCTATGAAAACGGGGTGGAAATTATCGGCGACGGATTGGTTGTTTGCACGCCTTTTGGCAGCACGGCCTATTTCCGCAACATTACGCGCGGGGTTTTTGTCAAAGGCATTGGCGTGGCGTTTATCGCGGTCAGCCAGCAACAGGTGAATCACCTTGTGTTGCCCAGCGATTCCGTGGCGCGGGTGCTGATTACCCGGGGGCCGGCGTTGCTGGCCTACGATTGCGCG
>CAYXPO010000605.1:0-3438 GCA_964466925.1 uncultured Nitrospirales bacterium | reverse complement strand
CGGGCGATTTCGACAAGGGTCCCGGCGATATTGCGAACCATGTGATAGAGGAAGGCATCGCCGGACAGTTCCAGCCGCCAGAGGTTTTCCGCGTCTTGCGGGCCGATTACAGCGCCTTTCACCAGGGAGGCGTCATGCAAAGTACGCAGAGTGGTGGTGGATTGATTGCCCGTGCTTTGGAATCCCGCAAAGTCATGGGGGCCGATCAAAGCGGGCAGAAGGGACTGCAAGAGGTCCAGGTCGGTGCGGTAGGGGACGTGCCACGCATAGGCCGCGCAGAAGGGGTCGGGTTCCCGGTTAAAATCAATGCTGTAGGCATACCGTTTCCCTTGGGCGGAAAAGCGGGCATTAAAGCCGGAAGGGGCTTCTTCGAGCGAGATCACCCGGATTTCGGGGCCGAGCATTTTGGAGAGGGCATGGCGGAGCCGCGCGGGAAAGGGTTCGGGCCATTCGCAGGAAAAGACCTGGCCCAGCGCGTGAACACCGGCATCGGTGCGGGAAGCCCCGGACACCGGTATTGGCTGGGAAGCAATCCGGGAAAGGGCGTTTTCGAGTTCCCCCTGCACGGTACGCAAGCCCGGCTGGGCCTGCCAACCGGCGAAGGGGGCGCCATTGTAGCGAAGGATTCCTTTGAGGGTGCAGGGCATGCCGCTATCCGTAGAGGATGTAATGTATAGATGACCCGATTATCAACAGGGCGGCGAATAGGAGGGCCAGGGTAAGGAGTACATTGGCGATACGCCCGGCCAGGCTGGGACGGTCCGCATGACTCTTGCTGGAGGATTCGATTCGGCGCGGGGGGGGGGTATCGCGGCCCGGCACCGAAGGCAGGCCGTCATTCCGCACCAAGCTGATTTTCAGGTCGTGGGCCTCCGGGCATTCAAAGCGGCCAAGAATACGGTCGCATACGCGGATCGCTTCCTGCGCCCGGTACAAGTGGGCTAGGCAAAACGCCCGCAACAACATTATATTCTTTGTTTTCGGGAAGGCCTTGTCCAGATCGTCGAGAATCGCCAGCGCTGCGGCGTATTGATTCTCCCGAAACAGCGTATCGGCCTCCTGATACTTCATTTTCGCGGTATCAGGTTTCATGCGTCCAATCGTATTCCCTCGGCCTAGAGTCCTCATTCACGGCCTGTGCATGTCGTAATTGTACCCGAAAAGGCCGTGGAGCGGAAGCATACAATGAAATTTTGTCGAAAGCAAATGGAGGGTTTAGGTAGAATACGCCTCCTTTGTTGTTGGAGCACATGATGCAAATGAGTATGCTGTTGATTCAGTTGGCCATGGGATGCGCCGGATTCGTCCATACCGCCACGGGGTTTGGGTCCGCGCTGGTGGGAATGCCCCTGCTGGTGATGGCCGTGGGGGTGGGAACCGCCGCCCCCTTGATGGCCTTGATGAGCCTCCCGGTGACTGTCGTGGTGTTATACCAGAACTGGCGCGCCCTGCATTGGCGGGAATCCCTGCGCCTGAATTTTGCCTCTTTTTTTGGCATTCCCATCGGCTTGTTCCTGCTCCAATATGGCAATGAATCCGCCATTACCCTCCTATTGGGCGTGATTCTGTTCGCCTATGGAATCTATACGCTTTGGATAGAACCCCGCTTGGACCGCGGTGCCCCCAAACCCGTAAAAACGGGGGGGGGAGAGCCTTGGTGGACGCAGGGCATCAGCCTCATGGTGGGATTCGTCGCCGGCATCCTCGGAGGAGCCTATAACGCCAATGGACCCCCGCTTATCGTCTATGGGGATGTGCGGCGCTGGTCCAAGGAACAGTTCAAGTCCACGCTGCAAAGCTTCTTTATCATCAACGGCGCATTCGTCGTGATGGGGCATGCCGCCGGCGGGCTCATCACTCGAGAGGTACTGTGGCTATGTGTGTATACCATTCCTGTCATGACACTAGGTATGGTAGTGGGTTGGGGGGTGGACCGCTATCTGAATGGTGAACGGTTTCGCAAAGTGGTCCAGTTCTTAATATTGCTGTTGGGCGCAAGTTTGCTGTTGAAACGGTAACGGTACGCGCAAGGCCGTGGGGGGCAGTTCTTTTTTTTCAAGAAAGTGTTACATCGCGTGAAAAATCTTTTTTGATGAATTTGAATATGGAAAATCCCGCACAATATGACTTATCATATTGGAATATCATTTTTTTCATACTTTATGGGGGCGGATAATTATTTGACAAGGCGTGTCCGCTTTGAGTATACTCAAAACAAATACACGGCGAGGTGGAATTTTTTCCACCAAGGGCGTGTATGGTAAAAAGAGCATGTGAGGCAGTTTCTTCGGTTAGAAACCTGCTTTTAATTTGTGGGGTTCAACATAGTAGGAGCTTTGAACCATGCGGAGCAAATCGTTAATTATTATGGGCGTGGCATTAACGCTGGTGGGAATGACCCTGGCGGGATGCCCGAAAAATGCGGCACTGAAGGTGTCGGTGAACACGATGCACTTTGGCGTGACGGCGGGTCCTCCCGCGGAGTACGAAACCGTCAAGACCTTCCAGGTGTGGAACGATGGCGCGGCCGGCACGTCGGTGGTGTTCAACGTGACGGCGCAGCCGGCTTGGCTGACGGTGAATCCCACCACGGGGCAAAGTCATAGTGCAGCGGACAAGGTAACCATTACGGTGACCGTCAACCGCGATTACGCCGCGAAGGCGCTGGATTTCATCAACGGTTCCATTACCGTGGATGCGGGCACGCAAAAGCAGACCATTGCCGTGACCAATGCGCCGGATTATTTCACCCAGGCGTTCAGTGCCACGAAACCCATCGATCTGGACCAAATGCAGTTGCTGTTCACGCCGAACGGCGGCCCGAATTATTATGGATTGGAAACGTCGGCGGTTACGGAGTTCCCAACAGATCCGGCGGGCGGCCTGTTGCTTGATTTTGGCGCCTATGGCGACCCGGTGCAGGCATCCCCGTTTGGCGGCGAAGTGGTGCCGTTCTATGGCAAGAACTACAGTACGCTGTACATTTCGAGCCAGGGCTGGGTGAGCTTCGGAGAACCGGGCGCCAATCCCAACAGTTACGCGAACCACTTCAAAGCGCCGCAGATTTCGGGGCTGGGCATAAACGCCGCGCAGTCGGGCGACGTCTCGTTCCTGCAGGATGCAGACAAACTGATTATTACCTATGAGAATTGTCCGACGGCGGGCACAACGGCAAGCCTGAACGATTTTCAGATTGAACTGTTCTTCGACGGCCGCATTCGCGTGAGTTACCTGAATGTGGACCCGGCGATGCAGGGCGTGATCGGCCTGTCGTACGGCATGGGCGCCACGGGCGGACTTCCCGCGGACTTCCTGGAAAGCGACTTGAACACAAATCCGCTGAAAGCCAACTAATCGCATTGAATGAAAACCGCGGGGTTCTCTCCGGAAGGGAGAGAACCCCGCGTGCGTTTTATGGGGGTGGGCCCGGACAGGGCC
>CAYXPO010000604.1:0-3441 GCA_964466925.1 uncultured Nitrospirales bacterium | reverse complement strand
ATATACTCTTTCAACACCTCCACCAGCGGGGCGGCCATACGTTTCCGGCCATTGAACTTGAACAACTTTATGCCCGCCGCCAGCGCCCCGTCGAATTGCGCCGGCCCGTAGATGCGCCGGATATGCGGATTGGGCCGCGCCCGGCACTCGGCGCAGGGAAAATTCGATTGCGACGCAATCCCCACCAGTTCTGCATGCGGACGCCCGCATAACGGGCAAAAAGGCCGTTCAATGCGCGGACTGGATTCCCAGCACCGAGCGCAGAAGAATCCGTTCTCATCCGTTAACAGACGCTCCCCGCATATCTGGCAAAAAACCGGAAACACCAGATTCTTCAGGGCCAAACGCCAATCACGCCATTCCTGCCGCCATTCCATGGATTCATTGCCCCTGTTTGCTGTCAGCGGTCAGTCATCCGCTGTCAGCCGTCCCAAGGAGTATCTTGGAAACACACTTGTTTAACGAGCTTCGCCCTAAACTACTCAATACCTGGCCTTTTTCTATTTGCCGGGCTTAAGCACCTGCACCGCCTGCGGGCCGATCCGCAGATGCAATCCTCCGCCAGCCTCCACGGAGGCCGTCACGCCTGTGGCCGTATCGGCATAGGCCGTGCCGCTCAATTCCCGCAACCCCAAGAAGGTATAGTCCAGCGGCTCCGTCCATTCATTCACGACCAGAAACCAAATCCGATCTCCCACTTTCTTGGGCAACACCCGGATGGCGCGGTCCACCGATCCCGATGTTTCCTGCAGCATTATGTCAACATTCACCGCCGCATCGGGCGCGGAAATCACCGGCTGCAAATCGCGCAATTCTTGTATTACTTTCGCCAGATCCGCCCAGAATGGCGCCCCCTTCTCCACGGCAAACGTCCCCCAATACAACAGGCCGCGCGCGCCATGCACAATGGCGTCAAAAGCCATGAACCGGGTTTCCGCGTATGTGGGGCGGCGCAACTCCTTTTTTTCCGCCTCGCTGAGCCCCTCCTGGATATCGCTCCAGCCGAAGCCCTGCAGGACCATCCATACCGGCTTGCCGGGGATGGATTCCTGCATGCGGTCCGTGTATGCGCCAACCGCGGACAGGGTCCGGTCCAGTAAATCCGAATGCCCCACCTTGGGGCTGAACGGAACGGGATAAATATCACAGCCGGCCGCGTCCGCGGCTTTCCCAAACGCCGCAAGCTGCGCAATCTGATTGCGCGGGGCATGATTCATCCAGACGGGATGATTCTGGTCCAGCGCCCGGAGTTTTGCGTACCCTTCCACCATACCCGCGCACATTTTCGCCGCCCGTTCGGGGGCATTCGATACGCCATATCCGGGGTTGGGCGATTCCTTGCCCATGCGTTTCCAAATCCCATCCGCCAGCGCCTCCGAGGCCGCATAGTCCCCCGATTTCCAAAGTTCCCGGGCTTGGGCAAGGTCGTTGTCCAGCGATTCCGCCAGAGACTTGTCCGGCAAAGCGTTGATCGCTTCGCGCAATTTCCGGGGTTCCTCCCCGTTTCTCCAGCAGTGCGGGCCGTACCAGCAATTCCACAACGCCTCATCCGGCACTTCCCACACCAGCATGGCGGGTTCCGCCTGCATCCGTTCCACCTCGGCGGTCATCGCCGCCATGCGCTGTTCCGGGTCCACGCTCAGATCAATCCAACTCCCCGTGTTCACCCATCCCCACATGCCAAGTTCGGCCAGGGTTTTCAGGCGTTCCGGTTTTCCGGTGACCTGCACCAGGTTAAACCCCGCCTCGTGCGCGCCTGGAATATCGCTGGAATCATAAAGCCCCAGGATAAAAGTGCGTTGCCCGTTCACGACCGCCATCCGGTCCGCGTCAAACACACACGTGGCCCCAAAGGCATTTAGGGACAGGCACACAAGCAACAGCAGGCTTGAAAATCGCATCCGACGTTCTCCCTTCCGGTTATTGTTTCCTGGAACTCTTCCCTGTACGGAATTGCACCAGTATACCGATGCATGCCATCACGCCCCAAATAATCAGCAATCCCCAGGAAACCGCCGCTGTGTTCTCCGGTTTCGACAAAGGTTCCCCATACGGCGATCCCATGATCAGGAAAAATCCCGACACCATGCACAGCCACGCCCCGATCACCGCCGTGGCCACGGTCATCACCAACGGCTCAAGCCCAAGTGCCATCACGCCCCCCGCAAGCCCCGAACCCAGGATCGCCCAAAGCACCCACGATTCCGAATGGCCCTGCAAGACATGAAACGCGATGATGACCCCGCCGAGGAATCCCACAAAAAACACGCCCGTGCGATAGAGGAAAAACAAGGCCACCGCCCCGCACAACCCGCCCAGTACACCGGCAATCGTCATGCTCAACACATGCCCGTAGCTTAACCAGCCCGCCAGAGCCGCCGCCGTCAGCCCGGCCAACAGAAACCCGGTCAAACCCAACACCACACGGAAAATCCGGTAGCCCAAAAGGCAATAGGCCACTCCTGCGGCAAACAACACCAAAAGACCTATCAGCTCATGCTGGCGCGACAAGGTCTCGACTCTTAATGTACTTAATGCTTCCACAAGCGTTCTCCCGTCATTCCTGTTCATAACCATACCGTTTTCCAGTCCGAATTTCATCCATTCCATCGCTCCCAGCCAGCGTTCATGGAGCCCGCCCGGGTTGACGAAAATGAAAAATCTGTGTATTCTTGGTGAGGTTTGGAGCGTCCATTGACCGGAGAGCACTGCAAGGAAGTGTCGTATGCCAGGTACGAAGTATGTAGTCATCGGGAAGAAAATTGACGTTCAATGCCCGAATTGCCCGGCCACCATGAGTTACCCCATGGACCATGCCGGGACCACGACCACCTGTGCGTATTGCGGACATCCCATTCAAATCCCCTCCCTGCCGAAAAATGTCCGGCGCCCCATCGAATTACCCAGCTTGGACCAACAGGAAAAACGGAAGTTCTCCGCCCTGTATATTTTCGCGGGGATTCTCGTGGTGGGCCTTGGCGTGGCGGCCACCCGGATCGGCGCGGACGGAGGCCCGGTGTCCCTCGCCATCTTCTCGTTGAATTTCACCGTGGGCGTGTTCGTGCTGGGGTTGTTTCTGGCGCCCTTTCTCCTGCCCGGACGCATCCCGGACTGGATGACGGGACATGCCCTTCTTTTCGGCCTGCACTGGCTCTATTTTCCACTGGCGCTGATTGCGTTTTACTTTGCCTGGTGGACGTACAGTCCCTAGAACTGATTCCGGTAACGCTCCATATCTTCAGGCTGTGTTTCCGCGTCTTCCCAATAGGTGGCCTCCTTGGAAAGCCATGCCCGCTTCAAGGGGTCTTCGCCAAACACCCGGATGCAAAACCGTATCGGCGTAATCAATCCATAAAATATCAGCGCCAAGAACAGGTGCGTTAACAACCAATTCAGGGCTTCCGCGATTTGAATCCAGAGGACAAACACCGGCTGAAGGAT
>CAYXPO010000603.1:0-3444 GCA_964466925.1 uncultured Nitrospirales bacterium | reverse complement strand
CTGCTGGGTCTGGACACCCTGCACGCGCTGGTGTTTTCCGTGAAACTATTTGATCAATTCACCACCGCCGAGATCGGGGCGGTGTCGGTGCCGGAATTGTGGAATCATTGTGTGTCGGTGGCGCGTCTCGCCAAGCGGCTGGCGGTGTTGGAAGGCGCCGGGGAAGAAGGCGCGGAGGCGGCGTTCCTGGGGGGATTGATGCACGATATTGGGAAAATCGTGCTTGCCCTGGACAATCCAAAGGGCTATGCGGCGGTGGTGGAGGATGGAAAGGGGCATTGCCGGGAGGGGCTTGCGCGGGAGGATCGGATTTTCAAGGGCAATCATGCGGAAGTGGGGGCGTACCTGATGGGCCTGTGGGGGTTTTCGGAACCGATTGTGGAGGCGATCCATTTGCATCACGCGCCCAGAGACAACGGCCTGGGCGGATTTGGCACGCTGGCCGCCGTTCATTGCGCCAATGCATTGACATGCATGCGGGAGTCTTCAGAAGCGTCATTTTTTCAGTATGCGGACGAGGAATATCTCCGGAGTCTTGGACTTCTGGAACGTATTCCCCATTGGATACATGTGGCGGAGCAGACGATTGGAAAGGAGGCTGCGGCATGACGGACAAAGTGATGCTGGTGGATGATGATCCCAACGTGCTGGCGGGGTTCCGCCGGCAAATGCGCAAAGAGTTTGAATGTGAAACGGCGGACAGTGGCGCGAAAGGGCTTGAGTTGCTGGCCCGGTCCGGGCCTTTTGCGGTGGTCATATCGGATATGCGCATGCCGGGCATGGACGGCATTGCCTTTCTGGCGGAGGTTCGGCGCCGCGCGCCGGACACGGTGCGGATCATGCTTACGGGAAACGCCGATCTTCAGACCTGCATTGATTCCGTGAACCAAGGGCACATTTTCCAGTTCTTGACCAAACCCTGTGCGCCGGAAACCATGAGCCGGGCGCTGGGAGCGGGCATTCAGCAATACCGGCTGGTGCGCGCGGAACAGGAACTTATCCATGGGACCGTGGCGGGATGCATCCGAACGCTTACGGATATTCTGAGTGTGGTCAGCCCCGGTTCTTTTGGCCAGGCGGCCCGGGTGCGCCGCTATGTGCGTCATATCGCCGCGCAAATCAACACCCAGCATCTTTGGGAATATGAAATGGCCGCGACACTCTGCCAAATCGGGTGTGTGGCGCTGCCCCGTGAGATTCTCGGACGCATCACTGCGGGCCGCCCCCTGACCATCGAGCAGCGCAACATTCTCGCGAACCATCCCTCCATTGGCTGCCAATTGCTGGCGGAAATCCCCCGGTTGAAACTGGTGGCGTTGATTGTGGAGAAACAACGCGCGCCCTCCAAGACCTGCATTCTGCCGCACGAGGGGATGACGGAGGATGAAATCGTTGATTTGGGCGCGCAGATTCTGCGCGTGGCCCTGGATTTGGACTTGCTGCTGAACCGCGGTGAATCCTTTATCAAGGCCCTGGCGGTCCTGCACGCGCAATACGGGAACGATCATCCGCTCGTGGACGCGCTGATGAGCTTTGAAAAGGACGCCGCCGACAAGGTCATCATTCAGGTGGACGCGGGCGAACTGACCCCTTCGATGGCGGCCGCGGAAGACCTCCTCGATGCATCCGGGCGGCCCATCCTTGGAAAGGGGCAGCACTTGAGCCTTCCCATGATCTATTATCTCCAGGGATGTGTTCAGGCGGGCGAGGTCAAGGGGCCGTTTTTGGTCGAAGTCTTGTCGGAAATAACATAGTCCCGTCCCTGGAAGCACCGCTGGTTGGGTGTCTGGGGGGGCGGGGTTCCGCTTCGCTTCACCCGCCCCGCGGACCAAGGCAAATGCCATCCCGTCCAGTCCATGTTGTCCACAGTGTCCACCGCATCCGCACCATGTTGATCCGGGGCCACCGTTCAATCTTCTTCGGCATCGGCGGCGGGGGAACTGACGCCGTATTCCTTGAGCTTGTTCCGCAGCGTGCGGATGGAAATGCCGAGAAGTTCGGCGGCGCGGGAACGGTTGTTGGCGCAATGGGCGAGGGTCTGCAGGATAAGCGCCTTTTCCATGTCGTTGACGGTCATGCCGGGGAGGAACTGCGGCCCGCCGGTTCCCGCCGTGATCAGGCCGGGGGAAAGCTGGAAGTGGCGGGGTTCAAGGAGGGGATCACTGCTGAGGACCACCGCGCGTTCGATGGCGTTTTGCAGTTCGCGCACGTTGCCCGGCCAGTCATATTCAAGAAGAAGTTTGCATGCTTTTTCGCTGAAGCCCTTGATGCGGCGGCCGTTTTCTTTGGCGAAGCGCGCAAGGAAGTGCTCCATGAGAGGCGGGATGTCCTCGCGGCGTTCACGCAGGGGCGGCAACGTGATGGTGATGACATTGAGCCGGAAGAAGAGGTCTTGCCGGAAGGCGCCCTTTTCAACGGCCTGTTCGAGGTTTCGGTTGGATGTTGCGATGATCCGGGTGTCCACCGCGATGGTTTGATTGCCGCCGACGCGTTCGAATTCCCGTTCTTGAAGGGCGCGCAGAAGCTTGGGCTGCAGTTCCACGCCAATTTCGCTGACTTCATCCAGCAGGAGCGAGCCTTCGTCCGCGAGTTCGAAACGTCCGATCTTCCGTTCATGCGCCCCGGTGAAGGCCCCCTTTTCATGACCGAAGAGTTCGCTTTCCAAAATACCGGCGGACAACGCGGCGCAGTTGACCTTGATGAAGGGTTTGGTGCGGCGCGGGCTGGCGTGATGAAGGGCGTGGGCGACCAGTTCTTTGCCTGTGCCGGTTTCTCCGCGAATGAGCACCGTGGCGCGGCTGTCCGCCGCCTTGCGGATGTTTTCGTGGATGGCCTTCATGGCGGGGCTCGCCCCGATCATCGCGTGGTAGCGGTGATCGAGTTCCGCGCGGAGAAACTGGTTTTCCCGCGACAGGCGCGCGCGGTCCAGCGCGCGCGTCACCGCCAATTCCAGCGCATCGGGCGCGAAGGGTTTCAGGATATAATCGGCGGCCCCTTCTTTGAGGGCCGTGACGGCGGTTTCAATGGTGCCGTAGGCGGTCATGACAATGATCGGCACATCCGGCTGCATGGCAAGGAGGCGGCGGGCGGTTTCCAGTCCGTCCATCGGCTGCATTTTCAAGTCGGTGATAACCAAGTCGTGGTTTTTCCGTTCAAAGAGGGCGAGTCCGTCCGCGCCGCTGGCGGCGCTGTCCACCGCATGGCCCGCGCGAAGCATGGCTTCTTCGACATACTCGCGCATGATGGATTCGTCGTCTATCACCAATATGGAATATTTGGCCATGAAGGTTCCCATTCCCGCATTTCGCGCTCTCGCGCTGACATCTTAGGGGGTTTCTCCCTCGAATTGCAATGGAAAAAAAGCGCAGGCAGCGATTTGGACATCAACGCCATATACGGAGAAACCACGTCTTAATCAAGCGACTACGACGTGGCTTCGAAAAC
>CAYXPO010000602.1:1014-3474 GCA_964466925.1 uncultured Nitrospirales bacterium | reverse complement strand
CAAACTCCTGCCTGGAGACAAGACCTTCAATCGGGGAAAACGGATTCTGTGTTAAGTAGAGGCTTGAGTAAGAAACAAAAATTCAACGCAGAGTCACGATGCAAAGATAGACGTAGAGGTTATGATCGGCCCAAAATCCGTCACCTCCGTCTTTAACCCCATATACAACCTAACCGTCAACATGGAAGACAACGGCGAAGTGACCGTCGTCAAAGGCGCCCCCCCTTGAACTCGACGGGAACGTCTACCACCTCCTCGAAGGCGGCCAAGTCACCCTCACTGCAACACCGACAAAAACAGCCGCAAAATCAGCGTCCTCCAGTAATTTCTTGAGGTTTGTATCCCGAAAATCCTCGTGAAGATAATCTTGACCATTCGATAATCGGGGAGAAAAAAGTGCTTGGGGGGCGGCAGTATTTTCCGGGTCAGGCCTTTTCTGCCGAAAACGCAACCCCTTGTAAATAAAGGGATTAGACCCCTTTCCCGTCTTGGCACAAGGGTTGCTTTCTGTGGAAGTGTCAGGCTTGGCTCCCATCCGGGCCTGTCTTCGTGAGTGGTTGGCCCAGCGCACTGGTGCGTTATCCCATTGGCGCACCGGAATCCGTCGCGGGAATACGCGCGGGCCTTCCTTGAACATAACGCGTTGAGCGTGTGGATACAGTGGAATCTGGGTTAGCGCGCCGGATCAGAGGCGCATGTGGGAGGCAATTGGCGATGATACAAGGGCTGTATGCGGCGGCCAATGGCATGATGGCTGTGGAAGCACGGCAGGATGCCATAGCCAACAACATCGCCAATGCCTCGACCACCGGGTTCAAGTCGGTGGCCCCGGTGGAATTGGGCTTTTACCAAACCCTGTCGCAAAAATTGCGGAAGCCCTTTCATTATGAAATCAATCCGGCGCCCGCCGGGGGGGTGAAAGTGGTGGAGACCTATACCAAGCTTGACGCGGGCGTGGTGCGGCAATCGGACAATCCCCTCCATCTGGCCCTTCAGGGAACCGGATATTTCGCCGTGGACACCGCACGAGGCGAGCGCTATACCCGCGCCGGGGACTTCACCATTGACGAACAGGGCCGTTTATGCACCGCCGAAGGGTATGCGGTGCAAAGCACCGGCGGCCAGCCGCTGGACGTGCGCGGGGGCAAGGTGAACGTGGACCGCGATGGGCGCGTAACAGTGGATGGTGTGGAAAGCGGCAGGCTCCGGATTGTGGAGTTCGAGAATCCCGAACGGCTCCAGCGCGAGGGTGATAATCTCTATGCCGCCTCGGAAGAGGTGCGCCAGAAGTCCGCGGAAGCCGCCAACACGTCCGTCGAACAAAACTATCTTGAAATGTCGAATGTGAATCTGCCCCACGAAATGATCGTGATGATGCTCGGACTCCGGGCCTACGAGGCCAATCAAAAAGCCATCGAAGCCATGGATTCCACCATGGGGCGGTTGATTGAACAGGTCGGCATGCCGGTCTAGTGTCAGGAGGAAATGGAACATGATCCGTTCGTTGTTTACCGCCGCCACGGGCATGATAGCCCAGCAAATGAACATTGACACCATCGCGCACAACTTGGCGAACGTGAACACCACCGGGTTCAAAAAGAGCCGGGTGAACTTTCAGGACTTGTTGTATGAAACGATCAAACCCGCCGGCAGCGAAACCCAGGCCGGGACCACCATCCCCGAAGGCATGCAGATTGGCCACGGCGTCCGGCCTTCCGCCATCGCCAAAGTATTCACCTCCGGCGCGCTTATTCAAACCGGCAACCAGCTCGATGTCGCCATTGAAGGGGATGGCTTCTTCCAGGTGAACCTGCCCGACGGGCGCATCGCCTACACCCGTGATGGCTCGTTCAAAATCAATGAAAACGGAAACGTCATGACCGCCGATGGATATCTGTTGACCCCCGCCATCACCGTCCCCACCGACGCGGAATTGGTCACCATCGGCTCCGATGGAACTATTTCAGCCACCATCCCCGGCAACAGCACACCCCAAACCCTGGGGACCCTGCAATTGGTGCGCTTCGCCAACTGCGCCGGGTTGGATGCCCGTCTCGGGAAGAACCTGCTCCTGGAAACCCAGGCTTCCGGAACCCCCAATACGGGCCAGCCGGGTTTGGATGGTCTCGGCACCATTTCCCAGGGATTCCTCGAGAACTCGAATGTTCAAGTAGTGGAAGAAATCCTTCAGATGATCATCGCGCAACGGGCCTACGAGGCCAACTCCAAAGTGATACAAACCGCCGACGAGATGCTGCAAACCGCCAATAACGTCCGGAGATAAGCGTGGAGGTAACCGGCCATGCATAAAACTGGAATGTTGATAATCGCCCTGCTGGCGCTGGTACAGTATGCCGGCGCGGAGACACTGACCCTGAAAGAGGAAGCTTTTGTCAAAGGCCCCAAAGTGCTTCTGGGCGACATTGCGGAAATCGAAGGGGAAAACGCCGGAGCGCTGGC
>CAYXPO010000602.1:0-1004 GCA_964466925.1 uncultured Nitrospirales bacterium | reverse complement strand
CGTCAATTGCATGCCTCCCTGGTGGAATCGCGCCTTCGGACGGCGGGGGTGAAGAATATCTCGGTAAAAGGCGCACCGCATGTGCGCACCACCACGTTGCACACGGAAGTCACGCCGGACATGATTGCCGAGTCGCTCCGCATTTTCATTCAGTCGCAAATGCCGTGGGATCCCGCGAACACGGAGATTGATGTGCCGATTCCACAGGAAAGCGCCGTAGTGCCGGAAGGCGAACTCAGCCTCGTCTGGCGGGCCAATCCCCAATACCGTTATCTTGGGGAAGGCGCCTTTCAGGGAACCATTGAAGTGGATGGACACCTTCAGAAAACGCTCCTCTGCCGGGCCATGGTCGAATCCTATGCCAATGTCGTTCTAGCCTCCACCGATATTCCGCGCGGCAAGCCCATCTCGCCCAGCAGCGTGGAAACCAAGCGAATGGCCATTTCCAGCGTGCCCGCGGGCACCGCCACCCGCGTCGAAGATGTCGTGGGGCTTGTCGCCAACAAGACCATCTTTCTAGGCCAGCCCATTACCAACCGGAATGTGGCGGCCCGTCTGGTGGTCCATCGCAATCAGGTGGTCCCGGTCGAAATGCGGGCCGGGGCCATGTTTATTCAAACCCGGGCCTGCGCCTTGAACGACGCCCGCGCGGGAGAACTGGTCGTGTGCGCCAACCTGAACTCCGCCGAGCAGTTCCAGGGCGTGGTGCGCGAAGACGGAGTGGTGGTGGCCCGATGATCAACATGCAACAGCGCACTCCCCGCCGCTGGCGGGCGATATCCATGACGGTTTTTATCCTGTTCGCGGGAGCGGGCGCCTTCGCCGATTCTTTGTTCACGCGCAGCGCCGAAAAAAGCGGAACCCTGGTGTCGGATAAAGTGGACCGTTTTGAAGTGGGCGATCTCATCACCGTAATGGTCCGGGAAAGCATTGATGCGTCCACCACCGCGAACACCAACACCAAAAAGGAAGTGGACACCAAATCGGAAGCCAATGCAACGGAC
>CAYXPO010000601.1:0-3478 GCA_964466925.1 uncultured Nitrospirales bacterium | reverse complement strand
TAGCGCAGGAAATCGAGCACCGGCTGGCTTTGCGGAAGGGGGAGAAAGACATTGCGCAAGTCGCCATTGTCCGGTTTGGCGGGAATCGCCGCCGTGTCTATGGTAATGGTGTCATTTCCCCATGCGGCCTGCAATGCGCTGTCCTTGCCATAATGAAGCCGCAGCCAATCATGAAAGCCGCGCAGGCTCGCGGGGGATTCGTCAAAACCGCCCGGGGTAAACCAACGCTCCTGTTCGAGCGCCCCAAGAAGATACCCTTGGATACGTTCATGAAACGGTGCGACTTCCATTCCGGTGACCAGCGCGGCCAGCACGTTCCCCGCATCGGTCAACCATGCGCCGGACGCCGGACTCGGATAGGACCGGTGCTCTCCGTGCACCACCACGCATTCTCCGGGATGCGCCTGAATCCAAGCTTCCGGGGGATTAAGGGTTGCCCGGATAAACAGTGTGGCCTGCGGATCGGCGGCAATGACTTGACCGAGCCGGGCCACAATGTCTTCCAGCGCCTTGGGGCCGCCCCACGGAAAGGGCACGGCAATTACATATTGGTGTATGCCGGCGGCTTTGGACATGGCGATCTCCTCCAACACCACCTTCCAGCTATTTTCCGACAATGCGCCCGCCGCGAAGAATACCGGCGGACCTTCCACTTTCACCGCCGGAATTTCATTCGGGGCCGCCGGCTTTTGTTCTTTGGAATCCGCCGGGGTTTCTTTCACCGGCGGTGAGGCATACTCCGGCACGGAATTCCGGCCCATCCATAGCCCGGCCCCGCCCGCGATCCCGAGGAGGACGAGCACGAGCACAAGTTGAACATACAGGCTTAGCCGGAGTTTCAACGGCATGACCAGCACCAAAACGTTATATCATCATGGTTAAACACGGTTGCGCACAAATTCCGCGAGCACGCGCAAGGGGTCCGCCGGAGCGCCAAAGAACTTTACGGCGTCAATCGCCTCATCAATCAACGTATGCATCCGCGCCAGCGCTCCGTCCCGGCCCAAGAATCCTGTGAATGTGCTTTTTCCGTCATCTTCCAGCGGGGCCGCTTCATCCAGCAAATCATCCGAAATCTGGAATGCCAGTCCCACCTTCCGCGCGAAGGTTTCCAGGGCGGCCCGGTCCGTCTCCGGCATGCCGAGCAGGTGCGCGGGTATCGCGAGGGCGGCGAGAAACAAAGCGCCCGCCTTTAAGTAATGAATCTGTTCCAATATCTCCAGCGTGGGTTTCCCGCTGGTGTAGTGCAAGTCGAGATGCTGTCCATGCACCAAGCCTTGCGTGCCCACCGCCTGCGCGAGATGGCTTACGCAGAGGTGCGCCCTGCCATGGGCTTGGCCATTCCGGGCCACCAACTCGAACGCGGACGAAAGCAGGGCCATGGCGGCCAGCAGGGCGGAGGCTTCGCCAAACTTGATATGTACACAGGGCCGTCCCCGCCGTTCCACCGCATCGTCCATGCAGGGGAGATCATCCAGAATGAGCGACGACGCATGGGCCAGTTCAATGCCGCAAGCCGCCTCCATCACGGTTTCCGGGGCGGCTCCCGCCAAATCCGCCACCGCCAGGGCAAAGATGGGGCGCAGCCGTTTGCCCGCGCCCAGCACGGCATACCGCATGGCCTCGTGTAGATGCTTCGGATCGGCTTCGCCCGGCGGGAGATGGGCGTCCAGCGCGGCATCCACCAGCGCCTTCCGTTGCTGCAAATACGCTGTCAACTGTTTTGCATTCACCAACCGTTTTCTTTCCTGGGGCGGCTTTCCACGTGTCAGGCCGCTCCCCGTTGTTCCGTGCTGTTGTCCAAAGGTTCCACCCGAATCCAACCGCCCAAATCGGCCAATTCACCCGTCTGGTCCGCATCGAAGATGTGATCGGCTTCAAAACGCAGTGCGCCGCCGCCGGTCTCCAACACGGTTTCCGTCCGGTGGGGCGTGGCCAGCGTGGCCAGCAGTACACCATTCATGAGCACACGCACCTGTGTCAAACCCAGTGCAGGATAGCAATTCGCGTGAAGAACCCGCAACCGGCCCGGAGGCACGGTTATCCATGCATATTTCCCCATCGGCGTAAAAGCGTCCTGTCCCAGAAAGCGTTCCGGATACCAGCCGTCTTTCGGCAATAGCACGCCCGGACAAAACATCCGGTCCTGCCGGATTAAATGCCAAAACCGGCACGCGCGAATGCCTGCCGCCCGCTGACGCCGCCATTCCGCAAGGGCGCGGGGCCAATACGCCATCCCCGAGCCCCATGCTTTCGCGTGCGCGGCAATCCGCCACCATTCCCGGTCTAGGGCGGCGCGCCCAAGCGCACGGATTTCGCCGATCAGGCACGCTGCCTCGAGTTTGGGCCAATAACGAAGCGGAAAATGGCGCATCATGACCCGGTAGCGGTTGCGGGTGTTCAGGTAGTATTTGTGGCGCGTGCGCTTGCCCTCGCCCAACGTGGCGCTGAATTTATGCCGGACCACGGCTTGCGGGCAGCTCCAAATCTCATATCCGGCGTTCCAGATACGCAGGCAGAGGTCCAGATCATCCATGTAAATCTCGAACTCCTCCGGCAGCAGGCCCGTCTTTTTCAATACGGACGCACGAATGAAAAAAGCCCCGCCACACACGCCCAGAACCGCTTCGCGTTGATTCCACCGGGGGGCGTCGAGACGCCCCACGCCTTTGTCCCAACTTGACCCGATATACGAACATTCCAGCCCCACGGAATTGATGATTTCCGGATAATCGAACAAGACCATTTTCGGGGCCAGCGCGCCCATTTGGGGATGTGCCTCCGCCATCGCCACCAACTTCTCGATGGCGTCCGGGGCGGTGGACGTGTCGTTGTTCAGCAGGAAAATATAGTCCGCGCCATGGCGGCGTTGTTGCCGCCCGACCATCCCAGATTCCGGGGGCATTGATACACCTCCACCCGCGCATCCCGCCCAAAGTGCTCCCGCACATACTCCACCGATCCGTCGCTGCTGGCATTATCCACCAGAATATGGCGCGCATTCGCATAGGTGCTTTCCCGCAACGAGGAAAAACAGGCCTCCAAGTGGGTCAGGCCATTCCAGTTGATCACCAGCACATGTACCAGGGGAGAATCCATGCGTCTACTTTTTGCGTTTCGCGAGTTTGATGACCTCGTAGGCCCCGTCATAAACCCCGAAGGCTTTCAGCTTCGGGATGTTCTCGCAATACTGGATCATCAGGTCGTCTTCATGAACAAGCAGGTCCAGCGCTTGAAACGCCAGGGGGCCGGGACACTCGATAGTGCCGTCGCCCAGTTCCGAGGCGCGAATCGCCCCCCAGGCCTCATGGCCGCCCACGCGCTCCAGCAACAGTTTCGGAAGCGGGTAGAACGCCAATTCACTGGGCTTGGTGAGCAACACGTCGCTCGAACGCATCAGCAGATTGGTGGCATACACCGCTCCGAAGTTGTTGTCATTCAGAAACGCGTGCGCACCCGTCACCGCGTCCGAGATCGC